>JAEWDJ010000030.1 GCA_023390155.1 Actinomycetes bacterium
CCGCGGGCGCGCCGGCGAGCGCGTCGAGCCCTGCGGCGTCGTCGGCGACGAACCGGCGAACGCCCGCGCTCCAGGCGGCGGCGACCTCCGCCGGGCGGACGAGCGGACCGGTGTGGAGGAGCCTCGGGTGCGCCTCCCGCCGGGTCACGGCCTCGATCGCCGGACCTCCCGCCACCTCGAAGCCGCCGCAGGCCGCCGCGATGGCGTCGAGCAGGGCCGGGTGGGAGAGGGCGCTGACGTCGTAGTGCACGTCGACCCACGGGAAGGCCGAGCGCAGCTCGAGATACCGCCCGACCGCCCGCTCGACGTCGATCACGACGAGCGGGAGGCCGGCATCGGCGTCTGTCGTCTCCGCCGCCGGCGCCGCGGGGGCGCCGGTCGGGTCGGCGGTTCGGGTGACGGCGGACATTCGGGTTCTCCTCGGGTTTGTTGAGCTTGGCTCAGATCATCCTCGGGGTGCGTGATGACCCACATCCGGGGGTCCACCCGAACCGATTGCGTGCGTCCACGGATGAAGTGCCCCTCCGCCGCGGGTGAGGATGAAGACATGGAGCTGCGCGTTGTGATCGTCGACGACCACGCGCGATTCCGTGCCCAGGCGGCGGAGCTGCTGCAGCTGGAGCGGTTCGCCGTCGTCGGAGACGCCGACACCGGCGCCGGCGGCGTCGAGCTGAGCCGTCGGCTGGCGCCGGACGTCGTGCTGCTCGACGTCGGCCTGCCCGACGCGAGCGGGTTCGACCTCGTGGCCGCGATGCACGCCACGGGGGCGGCCGTGGTGCTGACCTCCAGCCGCTCCTACCGGGATTACGGCCGCCGCGTGGCTGACAGCGGCGCGGAGGGGTTCATCACGAAAGGCGACCTGACCGGCCCGGCGATCCGCAGTCTGCTACGTTAGGCGCGTGGTAGCGGGAGAACAGTCAGTATCCCGTCCGCTTCGGGTCGCGGTCGCCGACGACGCGGTTCTCCTCCGCGAAGGCATCGGTCAGATCCTGCGTGCGGGCGGTGTGGAGGTGGTCGCATCCGTCGACACCGCCGAGGAGGTCCTCGGCGTCGTCGCGGACGACGAGGCGATCGACGCCGTCGTGCTCGACATCAAAATGCCGCCGACGCACACCGACGAGGGGTTGCGCGCCCTCGAGAAGCTGCGTGCCGAGGGTTCCACGGTCGGCGTGCTCCTGCTCTCGATGTACACCACCGCCGCGTACGCGATCCGCGCGATGAGCGCCGGCAGCGGCACCGGCTACCTGCTGAAGGACCGCGTCGCGGACGGCCAGTCGCTCGTGAACGCCGTGCGCACGGTCGCCTCCGGCGGGTCCGTGGTCGACCCCGAGGTCGTGCAGCTGCTCGTGCAGTCGCGGTCCTCCGAGGGGAGGGTGGAGTCGCTCTCCGCCCGCGAGCGGGATGTCCTGAGCCGCATGGCCGAGGGCAAGTCGAACGTGGGCATCGCGGCGGAGCTGCACCTCAGCCTGCGCACGGTGGAGTCGCACATCGGGCACATCATGGCCAAGCTCGGCGTGGAGGACTCCGCGGAGGGGCACCGCCGGGTGCTCGCCGTCCTGCGCTTCCTCGGCAAGGACGCCTGAGCGCCGTGAGCGTCGCGCGCACCTGGCTCCGCGCGCTCGCGGTGACCGTCACGATCGCGTCCAATGTGCTCGCGCAGGTGCTGAGCGCCATCACCGGCGACTACGGCCCGCGGCCGGAGGGCCTCGGCTGGGCGCTCGTCTTCATCGGGGTGGCGCTGGTCTACGTGGTCTGCGCCGTCATCGCCTGGCGCGCGGTGCGCAGCCCGGTCCCGGGCTGGCTCATGGTCGGCGCCGCGTTCTTCTGGTCGGCCGGCGCGTGGTACCCGCTCGTGCGCGGGATCGGCTGGCTGTGGCCCGTGGTGGCCGGGGTCACCGACCTCTGGGCGATCTTCGTCGGGGCGCTCGTGCTCTGCTACCCGAACGGCCGGTTCTCGCGCTTCGAACGGATCGTCGTTCTCGCGGTCAGCGGGGCCCTGCTGGTGCGCTTCATCGGCACCCTGCTGTTCACCTCGCCCGACGCGGCCGAGTGCGGCTGCGTCCAGAACGCGTTCGCCGTCTTCCCCAGCGATGCCACCGACTACTGGCTCGGCGTCGCGTGGCGCGCTGTGGGGCTCGCGCTCATGATCACGGTGGCCGTGCGGCTGGCGGTGCGCTGGTTCACCAGCTCGCTGCCGGCCCGCCGGGTCTCGTTCGTCATGCCGCTCGCGATCGCCGTGTGGTGCTACGGCACGGTGCAGGACTCGCTGAGCTTCACTCTCGGCTGGGACGGCGGCTGGCTCCAGTTCATCCCGCCCGTCGCCATCGCGCTCATCCCCCCGGCGTTCGTCGGAGGCGTCTTCTACGCCCGCGGCCTGCGATCGCGGGTCGCCGACCTCGTCATCGTGGCGCGCGACAAGGTCGACCGCGGACTGTGGGAGTCGAGCCTCGCCCGGACGCTGCACGACAGCTCGCTCCGCGTGTACTGGTGGGATGAGCAGGGCCACGGATTCCTGACCAGCGACGGCGAGCACGTCCCCGACGAGCCGGAGCGCGCCCGACCCGGTCGCTCGACCCTCGCGATCGACTCCGACCAGGGCCCGATCGCGCTGATCGAGCACGACGTCGCCCTCAGCCAGGACGACCGCCTGCTCGACGCCGTGTCGTCCGCCCTGCTGCTCTCGGTGGACAACGACCGCCTGCGCGACCGGCTCGAGCGCACCATCCAGGAGCTGCGCCAGTCGCGGCTGCGCATTGTCGAGGAGGGCTACCTCGCCCGGCGACGGCTCGAGCGCGACCTCCACGACGGTTCGCAGCAGCAGCTCGTGTCGCTGGCGATCAGCCTGCGCATCGCGACGGCGAAGGCCGAGTCCGCCGGCAACGCGGAACTGGCCCACGACCTGGAGCGCGCCTCCGCGCAGCTGGCCGACGCGCTCAAGGAGCTCCGTGAGCTCGCGCGCGGCATCCACCCGACGGTCCTCACGGACGGCGACCTGGGGTCGGCGCTCGAGGAGCTGGGCCAGCGCAGCCACCTGCCGGTCGAGGTGCACGTCGAGACCGTCGACCGCCTCGCGAACGTGATCGAGGAGACGATCTACTACTCCGTGTCGGAGTGCCTGGCCAACGCCGCCAAGCACGCGGGCGCGCGCAACTGCGCCGTGTTCGTGACGCGGAGCGACGACACGGTGTCGGTGGTCGTGAAGGACGACGGCAAGGGCGGCGCCCGCTTTGAGCCGGGCGGGGGGCTGGAGGGCATCCGCGACCGCGTGGAGGCCGTCAATGGCCGGGCCGAGCTGCGGTCGGTCGAGGGTCTCGGCACGATCCTGGAGCTCACCATCCCGGTGCCGCGCACCGAGGCGGTCGCCGAGGCAGGGACCGCGTGAGCGGCGGCCGCCGACCGAACGGCCGCTACTTCTTCTTCGCCGGGAGCGCCGCGTAGACCTGCTGCCCGATGGCGAAGGCCGACCAGCCGCCGGGACAGGTCGAGGCCTTCTCCGGGATGCCGTCGACGGGCCACCAGCTGTCCTGGATCGCGGGCTTGGGAGCCGCGGCCTCGCCCGAGCAGACGTCTTTCGCGAGCAACGTGGGGGAGGTGTAGGTCAGGATCGCGGCGCCCGACTCCGTGTCGTAGTCGACGCGGATGATGGTGGCGTCGTCGGGCACGAACGTGGGGGAGCCGAACACGGCCGTGTTCGCGGCCTTGAACTCCTTGGCCGAATCGTAGATCTCCGCGCTGACGTGCGGGGTGAAGGCGGCGACGACCGAGCATCCGGACAGGGCGAGGGCGGCGGCGGATGCCGCCACGGCGAGGCCGGCGGTTCGGAATCGGGGCACAGGACGCTCCTGGTGAGGTGACGGAAGGCGATCCCGGCCAGTCAACACCATCAACCTGGGCGCTGCATCGGCCGGAAGGATGATGTTAGCGCGGCTCGTGCCGCGCGGCCCGGAGGTCGACCCGGTAGGTCGTCGCGGTGCCGTCGGCGCGTGGGCCACCGAGCAGCGGGGTGCCCTCGGCGCGGTAGTGCTCGAGCGCCTGCTGCTCGTGGTCCGCCGGCGGGTGGCCGCTCGCGCGCACGACCCGCCACCACGGCACCGAGGAGCCGTAGTACGCCATGATCTGACCGACCATGCGCGCCGCCCGCGAACCGAGCGTCGCCGCCACGTCGCCGTAGGTCATCACCCGGCCCGGCGGGATGGCGTCCACGACGCCCAGCACGCGCTCCACGAACGAGTCGGAGCCGTCGCCGGCCCCGGGGGCCTCAGAGGGCGAGGGCACCGATCGTCTCGCCGTACTGCGTCTCGCCGACGGGCTGGAACCCGCTGCGCAGGAAGAACTGCTCCGGTCCGAGCTCGCCCGACTCCCAGATGACGTGGAGGCGCTCGTGACCGCGCCGGCGGGCCTCGTCGGCGAGGGCGCGCACGGCGAAGGTGCCGATGCCGCGGCCCTGGTCGTCGGCGTCGACGTTGATGCGCCAGAGGATGGCCTTGAACTCCTCGTGCTCCGCCTCCGGGTTGAAGTCGCCCATGATGAAGCCGACGACCTCGTCGCCGTCGAGCACGACGCGCTGCCATGAGGTGGAGGGGTCGGCGACCGCGGCCGCGGCCGAGTAGGAGACCGGAGCGATGAACTGCTCCTGGCCCGGCTTCAACGTGAGCGCGTTCGCCGCGACCACGGTGCGCGCGCTCAACTCTTCCAGTCTCAACTCAGCCATGACGAAAGGGTAACGTGCGCGGGGGACACAGGCATAGTCGCCCCGGCCGGGCGCCTCCGTGAGGCAAAGTGTCTCGATGTCAAGATAGTTGTCGGCCTCAGGTAAGCTGTCTCCGGCTGAAAACGGCAGAGAAGCAGGAGAACCAGTGGACAAGATCAAGGTTGAAGGAACAGTCGTCGAACTCGACGGCGACGAGATGACCCGCATCATCTGGCAGTCGATCAAGGACTCGCTCATCCACCCGTACCTGGATGTGGACCTCGAGTACTACGACCTCGGCATCCAGAAGCGCGACGAGACCGACGACCAGATCACGATCGACGCGGCGCACGCCATCCAGAAGCACGGCGTCGGCGTCAAGTGCGCGACCATCACGCCCGACGAGGCGCGCGTCGAGGAGTTCGGCCTCAAGAAGATGTGGAAGAGCCCGAACGGCACCATCCGCAACATCCTCGGCGGCGTGGTCTTCCGCGAGCCGATCATCATCTCCAACATCCCGCGCCTGGTCCCCGGCTGGAACAAGCCGATCATCATCGGCCGTCACGCCTTCGGTGACCAGTACCGCGCCACCGACTTCACGTTCGACGGCCCGGGCACGCTGACCCTCAGCTTCCAGCCCAACGACGGCGGCGAGGCCCAGAGCTTCGAGGTCTACCAGGCCCCGGGCGCCGGCGTCGCGCTCGCCATGTACAACCAGGACGAGTCGATCCGCGACTTCGCGCGGGCCTCGTTCAACTACGGTCTCGACCGCAACTACCCGGTGTACCTCTCGACCAAGAACACGATCTTGAAGGCCTACGACGGCCGCTTCAAGGACCTGTTCCAGGAGGTCTTCGACACCGAGTACAAGGAGAAGTTCGACGCGGCCGGGCTCACCTACGAGCACCGCCTGATCGACGACATGGTCGCCTCCAGCCTCAAGTGGGAGGGCGGCTACGTCTGGGCCTGCAAGAACTACGACGGCGACGTGCAGTCCGACACCGTCGCGCAGGGCTTCGGTTCGCTCGGCCTGATGACCTCCGTGCTCACCACGCCGGACGGCAAGGTCGTCGAGGCGGAGGCCGCGCACGGCACCGTCACGCGGCACTACCGCCAGCACCAGCAGGGCAAGCCGACGTCGACGAACCCGATCGCCTCGATCTTCGCCTGGACGCGCGGCCTCGCGCACCGCGGCAAGCTCGACGGCAACCAGGAGCTCATCGACTTCACCCACACCCTCGAGGACGTGGTCGTGAAGACGGTCGAGGAGGGCAAGATGACCAAGGACCTCGCGCTCCTGGTCGGCCCCGAGCAGCCGTTCCTGACCACCGAGGAGTTCCTCGCGGCGATCAGCGACAACCTCAAGGCGCGCGTGGCGTAGTCCGCAGCAGCGTCTCGACGGGCCGGGTGGAGTCTTCCACCCCGCCCGTCGTCCTATCCCCGCGGGCGCGGGAGACCCGACAGGGCCGTCGCCCAACACCAT
>JAEWDJ010000076.1 GCA_023390155.1 Actinomycetes bacterium
GCTGACCAACGCGCTCAAGCACGGCGGCGACGGTGCCGCAGCCCGGGTGGTGCTCGACGCGCGCGGCGGCGGGATGATGCTCTCCGTCTCGTCCTCCGGGTCCGGCACCGGCCCCGGCACCGGCTCCGGGGCCCCCGACGCGACGAACCGCGGGCCCGGCCGCGGCCTCCACGGCATGCGCGAGCGGGCCCGCCTGGCCGGCGGCTGGCTCGACGCCGGCACGGACGACGACGCCCCCGAAGGCGGTTACCTCGTCACCGCGTTCATCCCCGCCGCCGGGGTGGTAGCCGCGTGAGCATCCGGGTCGCGGTGGTCGACGACCAGCCGCTGTTCTGCTCCGGGATCGGAATGCTGCTCGAGTCGCAGCCCGACCTCGCGTTCGCGGGCGCCGCGCACGACGGCGAGGCGGGGGTCGCACTCGTGGTGCGCGACCGGCCGGACGTGGTGCTGATGGACCTCCGGATGCCGCGGCTCGACGGCATCGGCGCGACCGAGCGCATCCGTGCGGAACTCCCCGGCGACGGCGCGCCCCGGATCATCGTGCTCACGACCTTCGAGCGCGACGAGGCGGTCGCCGGCGCGATGCGGGCGGGGGCCGACGGGTTCGTGATGAAGGACACCACGCCCGACTTCCTCCTCGCGGCGATCCGCACGGTCCACGCCGGCCACGCCGTCATCGCGCCGAAGGAGACGGCGGAGCTGTTCCGCGGCGAGCGCGCGCGGCCGGCGCGCACCGAGACGATCGCGGCGCTCTCCGCCCGCGAGAAGGAGGTCTTCCTCCTCGCCGCGCGCGGGCTCAGCAATGCCGAGGCCGGGCAGGCCGCCTTCATCTCCGAGACGACCGTGAAGAGCCACATGCGCAGCATCCTGCAGAAGCTGGGACTGACCTCCCGCGTGCAACTGGTCGCGTTCGCGTACGAGAACGGGCTGGTGCGCTGACGCCGGCGGGCCGGCTGAGCGTCCTCATACGTTCCTGAACGGTTCCACAGCCGGTCGGGCTCCGTTCGCATCCCGTGCCCCGGCGCGTCACGATCGCTCCGTAGCGTGCCGGCATGCACTCCCCCGTCCGCGTGGTCGCGGTGATCCCCGCCCGCGCCGGCTCCCAGGGCATCCCGGGCAAGAACCTCGCGCCGGTGGCCGGCCGCAGCCTGGTGGCTCGCGCGGTCCACGCGGCGGTCGCGGCCCGACGGGTCGACGCCGTGTACGTGTCGACGGACGGCGAGCGCATCGCCGCGGAGGCGGAGCGCGCCGGTGGCCGCGTGATCGACCGGCCGGCGGACCTGGCGGGGCACACCGCGTCATCGGAGGCCGCGCTGCTCCACGCGCTGGAGGTGCTCGCCGCCGGCGGCGTGCACCCGGAGGTCCTCCTCTTCCTCCAGGCGACCTCCCCCTTCATCGACCCGCAGGACCTCGACGCGGCGGTGGAGCGCGTCCTCGCCGGGGAGGCCGACGTCGTCTTCTCCGCGACCGCCTCCCACGCCTTCCACTGGCGCGTCGCCGCCGACGGCAGCGCCGTCGCCGTCGGCCACGACGCCGCGGTCCGCCCGCGCCGGCAGGACCGCGAGCCCGAGTACCGCGAGACGGGCGCGTTCTACGCCCTGCGCGCCGACGGCTTCCGGGAGGCGCGGCACCGCTTCTTCGGCCGGGTGGAGCTCGCCGAGGTCGAGCCGCGCGGAGCGATCGACGTCGACGAGCCTGCCGACCTGCTCACGGCCGCGGCCGTCGCTCCCCTGCTGGAGCCGGTGCCGTCGATCGACGTGGATGCCGTCGTGACCGACTTCGACGGCGTCCACACCGACGATCGCGCGTCCGTCGCCACCGACGGCACCGAGAGGGTCGTGGTGAACCGGCGCGACGGCATGGGCGTCCGGATGCTGCGGGAGGCGGGCGTGCCGCTCCTCATCCTCTCCACCGAGACGAACCCGGTCGTCGCCGCCCGCGCCGCGAAGCTGCGGGTGGACGTGCTCCACGGCGTCGACGACAAGGCGGGGGCTCTGCGGGCGTGGTCCGCCGACGCCGGCATCGCCCTCGACCGCGTCGCCTACCTCGGCAACGACGTCAACGACCTCGGCGCGCTGGGCGCCGTCGGCTGGCCGATCGCCGTCGCCGACGCCCATCCGGCCGTCCTCGCCGCCGCGCGGCACGTCCTCACCCGCCGAGGAGGCGACGGCGCCGTGCGCGAGCTCGCCGACCTCGTCCTCACCCACCGGAACGGAGCATCATGAGCGTGCAGATCGGCTCGTCGCAGATCGGCGACGGCAACCCCGCCTACCTGATCGGCGAGATCGGGCTCAACCACAACGGCGATGTCGGGATCGCCAAGCAGCTGATCGACGTGGCCGCCGACGCGGGCCTCCAGGCGGTCAAGTTCCAGAAGCGGACGCCGGAGATCTCCACCCCCGAGCACATGAAGGCCGTTCCGCGCAGCACCCCGTGGGGCGAGATGACCTACCTCGACTACCGCTACCGCGTCGAGTTCGACCGCGAGCAGTACATCGAGGTCGGCGACCACGCCACGATGCGCGGACTCGACTGGTTCGCCTCCCCGTGGGACGAGCCCGCCGTCGCCTTCCTGGAGGACCTCAACGTGGTCGCGTACAAGATCGCCTCTGCATCGGTCACCGATCTCGGGCTCCTCTCGGCGGTGGCCGAGACCGACAAGCCCGTCATCCTCTCGACGGGCATGTCGACGCTGGAGCAGATCGACCGCGCCGTCGAGACCCTCGGCACCGACCGCCTGGTGATCCTGCACGCCACCTCGACCTATCCGCTCCCGGCGGAAGAGGCCAACCTGCGGACCATCGGCACCCTCGCCGCCCGCTACCCCGGCGTCCCGATCGGCTACTCGGGCCACGAGCCGGGACTGCAGATCTCCCTCGCCGCGGTCGCGCTCGGCGCCGCCGCGGTCGAGCGGCACATCACGCTCGACCGCACGATGTGGGGC
>JAEWDJ010000109.1 GCA_023390155.1 Actinomycetes bacterium
GCGCCGGGACGCGGGGCGTCGCTCTTCGGCGCCTCCGCCTTCGCACCGGCGGACGCCTTGTCGGCGGTGTGTCCTTCAGCCTCGAGGGCGGCACGCAGCTTGCGTGCGACCGGAGGCTCGATGCTCGAGGACGGTCCCTTGACGAACTCGCCCATCTCCTTGAGCTTCGCGAGCGCGACCTTGCTGTCGACGCCGAGCTCGCTCGCGACCTCGTGTACGCGTGGTTTTGCAGCCACAATTCTCCTGTCTGGGGCCTACCCCGGACAGGGCAGGCGTTAGTAGCGGACGGAACTCATTTCGAGCCGCTCATCGGTTGTCACTCATGTGAAGTCACTGCTTCTTCAGCCTGTTCTCGTAAGTAGGCCCTGATGGCCGTCGGGTCGAGCGCTCGCTCGACCCTCAACGCGCGCCCGAAGGCCCGCCGTTTGAGGGCGATGTCGAGACACTCGTCGACCGGATGCAGCCACGCGCCTCGCCCGGGGAGCGTGGCGGACGGGTCCACCACGATTTCCGAATTCCGGGCGACGACCCTCAGAAGAGAGGATCGGGGAGCGCGAGAACGGCATCCGACGCACGTTCTGACAGCTTCCATCTTACACCCGCGCGCCGACCGTCTCCGTCGGCGAGCGGCTCCCCCTACTCGCGATCCAGGATCGAATCCGGCTGGATGTCGATCTTCGCGCCCGTCAGCTTCGCGGCCAGGCGGGCGTTCTGCCCCTCCTTGCCGATGGCCAGCGAGAGCTGGTAGTCGGGGACGAGCGCACGGACCGCCTTCAGCGACTCGTCGATCACGAACGCGCTGGTCACCTTGGCGGGCGAGAGCGCGCTCGAGACGAACGTCGCGAGGTCGGGCGAGTAGTCGACGATGTCGATCTTCTCGTTGTTGAGCTCCGCGGTGACGGCCCGGACACGCTGACCGAGCTCGCCGATGCAGGCGCCCTTGGCGTTCACGCCGGGCTCCGTCGCGCGGACGGCGATCTTCGTCCGGTGGCCGGCCTCCCGCGCGAGCGACACGATCTCGACGACGCCGCTCGCGATCTCCGGCACCTCGAGGGCGAAGAGCTTGCGGACGAGGGCGGGGTGCGTGCGCGACACCGTGATCGACGGGCCCTTCGGCCCCTTCGCCACGCTCGTGACGTAGACGCGGATGCGCGAGCCGTGGGTGTACTCCTCGCCGGGCACCTGCTCCTCGGGCGGCAGGATGGCCTCCACGCTGCCGAGGTCGATGTGGATCATCCGGGGGTTGGGGCCCTGCTGGATGACGCCGGCGACGATGTCGCCCTCGCGGCCGCGGAACTCGCCGAGCACCGCGTCGTCCGCGATGTCGCGCAGGCGCTGGTTGATGACCTGCTTCGCGGCGAACGCGGCGATGCGGCCGAAGTCGCTGGGGCTGTCCTCGGCCTCGCCGATGACGTTGCCCTCCTCGTCCCGCTCGGGGACGTAGACGGTCACGTGGCCGGTCTTGCGGTCCAGCTGGACGCGCGCGGCGGGGACCTCGTCGGCGTGCCCGTGGCCGTGGCGGTGGTCGGCCTGGTTGGTGTGCTTCAGATAGGCGGTCAGAATCGCCTGCTCGATGATGTGCACCAGCTCATCGAAGGGGATCTCCTTCTCGCGCTCCATGAGACGCAAGACGCTGAGGTCGATGTCCATGCCGGCCTCCTCTATTCAGATTGTGCCGCCGCGCGACGGCGCGGCGGACTCGACTATCTACGGTACCCGAGATTCGCGGATGTCGGGACCCTCGCGCCCGCAGCACCGGGGCGCGGGTACCGTACGGGACATGACCGCACCCTCCCGCGCCGCATCGAAGGCCGAGAACAACCCCGCCGTGCGCATCCTGGCCCGGGTGGGCCTGGCGACCATCGGCCTGCTCCACATCCTGATCGGCGCCATCGCGCTCGCCATCGCGTTCGGCGGAGGCGGTGGCGGGAGCGCCGACCAGTCCGGCGCGCTGCAGGCCCTCGTCGCGGTGCCCGGCGGGCTCTTCGCCATCTGGGTCTGCATCGTCGGGCTCATCGTGCTGGCGCTCTGGCAGATCCTCGTCGCGGTCCGCGCCCGGAAGACGGGGACCCGCCTCGTCGAGCTCGGCAAGTGCGTCGTGTACGCGGCCCTCGCCGTGATCGCGATCTCCATCGCGCTCGGCGGCTCGCACGACGCCTCCTCGTCCGAGAAGACGATGAGCGCCCGGCTGCTCGCGCAGCCCGGAGGCGTGTTCGTGCTCGCCCTCATCGGCCTCGCGATCGTCGCGGGCGGGATCGTCTTCCTCCGCAACGGGATCACGCACCGCTTCGAGCGCGACCTGCGCCTCCCCCCGAACCGCCTCGCGGGCGTGACGACGACGCTCGGCCGGGTCGGCTACATCGCCAAGGGCATCGCCCTGATCCTGGTCGGCGGGCTGGTGGTCACGGCGGCGGTGACCTACGACCCCGAGAAGGCCGGCGGCCTCGACGGCAGCCTGAAAGCCCTCGTGGCACTGCCCTTCGGCCCGGTCCTGCTCGCCCTGATCGCGCTCGGGCTCATCGCCTACGGCGTCTTCTGGCTGGTGCGCTCGGTCGCCGCCCGCCTCTGAGCCGCGCCGGACCCTACGCCTCCTCCGCCGGCGCCGCGAACTGCGCGTTGTAGAGCGTGTAGTACGCGCCGCCGCGGGCGAGCAGCTCGGAGTGCGTCCCCTGCTCCACGATGCTGCCGGCCTCCATGACGAGGATGAGGTCGGCGTCGCGGATGGTGGACAGGCGGTGCGCGATCACGAACGAGGTGCGGTCGGCCCGCAGCGCGCTCATCGCCTTCTGGACGAGCAGCTCGGTGCGCGTGTCCACCGACGAGGTCGCCTCGTCGAGGATCAGCACGCTCGGCCGCGCGAGGAACGCCCGCGCGATCGTCAGCAGCTGCTTCTCCCCCGCCGAGACGTTGCCGCCCTCGTCGTCCAGCACCGTGTCGTACCCGTCGGGCAGCGAGCGGACGAACCGGTCGACGTAGGTCGCCTTCGCCGCATCGACGATCTCCTCCTCAGTCGCCCCCGGCCGGCCGTACGCGATGTTCTCGCGGATGGTCCCCTGGAACAACCAGGTGTCCTGCAGGACCATGCCCATCCGGCTCCGGAGGTCGTGCCTGGTCATCGACGCGATGTCCACGCCGTCGAGGGTGATGCGGCCGCCGTTCAGCTCGTAGAACCGCATCATCAGGTTGACGAGGGTCGTCTTGCCCGCGCCGGTCGGGCCGACGATCGCGACCGTCTGGCCCGGCTCCGCCACCAGCGAGAGGTCGTCGATGAGCGGCTTGTCTGGGCTGTAGCGGAACGACACGTCCTCGAACGCCAGCCGCCCCTTGGTGCCCTGCGGGCTCTGCGGGCGCTCGGGGTCGGGCGTCTGCTCCTCGGCGTCGAGCAGCTCGAAGACGCGCTCCGAGCTGGCGACGCCCGACTGGAGCAGGTTGGCCATCGACCCGAGCTGCGTCAGCGGCTGGGTGAACTGGCGGGAGTACTGGATGAACGCCGTCACGTCGCCCAGCTGCATCGCTCCGCTCGCGACCTGCAGGCCGCCGACGACCGCGATGGCGACATACATCAGGTTCCCGACGAACATCATGGCCGGCATGATGATGCCGGAGATGAACTGCGCGCCGAAGCTCGCCTCGTACATCTCGTGGTTCTTCGCGCCGAACCGCTCCTCGACCTCCCGGTGGCGCCCGAAGACCTTGACCAGGGAGTGGCCGGTGAACGCCTCCTCGATCTGGCCGTTGAGCTCGCCCGTGCTGCGCCACTGCGCGACGAAGAGCTTCTGCGAGCGCTTGGCGATGAGGGAGGTGATGAGCAGCGTCAGCGGGATGGTGATGAGCGCGATCAGGGCCAGCAGCGGCGACACGACGAACATCATCACGACCACGCCGACGACGGTCAGGAGCGAGGTCAGCAGCTGACTCAGCGTCTGCTGGAGCGTCTGCGAGATGTTGTCGATGTCGTTCGTCACCCGGCTGAGCAGCTCGCCGCGCTGCATGCGGTCGAAGTAGGTGAGCGGGAGGCGGTTGATCTTCGCCTCCACCTCCTGCCGCAGGCGGTACACCGTGCGCTGGGTGACGCCGTTGAGCACGTAGGCCTGCAGGTAGCTGAAGACGGACGAGGCGATGTAGAGGGCGAGCACCCACATCAGCACGTGCCCGACGGCGACGAAGTCGATCCCGGCGCCCGGCGTGAAGGTCGTTCCCGAGAGCAGGTCGGCGAACTGGTCCTGGCCCTGGGCGCGGAGGCCCGCGATGACCTGCGCCTGCGTCATCCCCTCCGGGAACTGCTTCGAGAGGGCGCCAGCGAACACGAGGTTGATCGCGTTGCCGAGCAGCTTCGGTCCGAGCACGGCGAAGACGACGCTCACGATCGCGAGCAGCGTGACGAAGGCGATCGGCCACCGCTCCGGCTTCAGGTTGCCGGCCAGCCGGCGGGCCGACGGCCCGAAGTTCAGGGACTTCTCGGCCGGCATGCCCATCCCGCCGAACGGTCCCCCGCCGCCCGGTCCGCGCCGCACGGGCGGGCGCGCGGGCGCCGGGCGGTCCTCGGTCTCCTGGCTCATGCCGCCTCCTCCGCGGTCAGCTGCGACGAGACGATCTCGGCGTAGGTGGGGTTGGTCTCGAGCAGCTCGTCGTGGGTGCCGCGGCCGACGACGCGGCCGTCTTCGAGGACGACGATCTGGTCGGCGCCGACGATGGTGGAGACGCGCTGGGCGACCACGATCATCGTCGCGCCGGCGACGGAACGACCGAGGGCCGCGCGCAGGCGGGCGTCGGTCGCGGTGTCGAGCGCCGAGAAGGAGTCGTCGAAGACGTAGATCTCGGGGCGCTTCACCAGGGCGCGGGCGATGGCGAGCCGCTGCCGCTGGCCACCGGAGACGTTGGTGCCGCCCTGGGCGATCGGCGCCTCCAGCCCGTCGGGCATCGCCTCCACGAAGTCCTTGGCCTGGGCGATCTCGAGCGCCGCCCAGAGCTCGTCGTCCGTCGCGTCCGGTTTGCCGTAGCGCAGGTTCGACGCGATGGTGCCGGAGAACAGGTAGGGCTTCTGCGGGACCAGCCCGATGCGCGACCAGAGCAGCTCCGGATCGAGCTCCGCGGCATCCACGCCGTCGACGAGCACGAGTCCGCTCGTCGCGTCGAAGAGGCGCGGGACGAGGTTCACGAGGGTGGTCTTGCCGGAGCCGGTGCTGCCGATGATCGCCGTCGTCTGCCCCGCCCTGGCGAGGAAGGTGACGTCGCTGAGGACGGGCTGCTCGGCGCCGGGGTACGAGAAGCTCACGTCCACGAATTCGACGGTGCCGTGGGCCGGGAGGTCGGTGACCGGGTTCGCCGGCGCGTGCACCGAGGGCTCGGTGCCGAGCACCTCGCCGATGCGGTCGGCGCACACCGCCGCGCGCGGCACGAGCACCGCCATCATGGTCGACATCATCACGCCCATCAGGATCTGCATGAGGTACTGCAGGAAGGCGGTGAGCGTGCCGATCTGCAGGGAGCCGTCGGCGACGCGGAAGCCACCGAACCAGATCACGGCGACGCTGGAGACGTTCATCACGAGCATGACGATCGGGAACATCAGGGCGAACAGGCGGCCCGCCTTGAGGGCCGTCTCGGTCACCTCGTCGTTCGCGACCGTGAAGCGCGCGGCCTCGACGTCCTCCCGGACGAACGCGCGGACGACGCGGATGCCGGCCAGCTGCTCGCGGAGCACGCGGTTGACGCGGTCGATCCGCACCTGCATCCTGCGGAAGAGCGGCACCATCCGCGAGATGATCAGGCCGACGGCCACCAGAAGGAGCGGCACGCTGACGGCGATCAACCAGGAGAGCTCGATGTCCTGCTGCATCGCGAGCACGATCCCGCCGACGGCAAGGATGGGCGCCGAGACGAGCAGCGTGCAGGTCATCAGCACGAGCATCTGCACTTGCTGGACGTCGTTCGTGTTCCTCGTGATGAGCGACGGCGCCCCGAAGCGCGACACCTCCCGCTCCGAGAACTCGCCGACGCGGTGGAAGATCGCCGTGCGGAGGTCGCGGCCGACCCGCATGGCCACCTTCGCGCCGAAGTACACCGCGGCGATGGCGCACGCCACCTGCACGAGCGTCACCCCGAGCATCTCGGCGCCGACGGCGAGGATGTAGGCCGTGTCGCCCTTGGCGATGCCGTTGTCGGTGATGTCCGCATTCAGCGTCGGCAACCACAGCGACAGCAGCGACTGCCCGAGCTGGAAGACCACGACGCCGACCAGGAGAGGCCAGTGCGGCCGGAGGAACCGGCCGAGGAGTCTGAGGAGCATGTGCGACCTCCTAGTCGTCCGCCGCGTCGGCGGCGGAGGGTGCGCCCGAGGGCGTGAAGACGACGAACGGGTGCCCGGCGACGCCGAGCAGGGCGATCCGGGCCAGCTCGTCCACGCTGAACTCGACGCCCTCGTTGAGGGCGGGGAAGGCGGACGAGAAGCTGATCAGCCGGAGCACGTACGCGACGCGCTCCGGCGGGAAGTTGAGCGCGGCCGCCTCCGGCTCGATGATCCGCGCGATGATCCGGGCGAACTCGTGGCGCTCCTGCGGCACCGGCGGACGCTCGGGCCCGATGACCGCCATGATCCGCATGACGCTCTGGAAACGCTCCCGCATCAGGTAGATGACCGCACGGATCTTGTGCTCCAGCGGCAGGGACGGATCGATCGCGCGCAGGGACTCACGCAGGGGCTCGGGGTCGAGGTACTTCTCGATGGCGGCCGTGACCAGGGTGTCCTTGTCCCCGAACGCCCGGAAGATCGTGCCCTCGGCGATGCCGGCGGCCTCCGCGATCTGGCGGGACGTCACGGCTCGGCCGTGCTCGATGAGGAGGGGGATGACGGCGTCCACGATCATCGCCTTGCGCTCGTCGGGCGACAGCGGCTGGGCGCGCTGGCGCGCTGGCGCGGCGGCCTCCGCGGGCGCGGCGAGGGTGTCGTCGTCGGGGATCACGCGCTGACTCTACGCGGAGTGAGTGCTCACTCACAACGACCGGCCGTTCGCTGTGAGCGAACGACCTACTGGTCGGTCGCGAAGATCTCCGAGATCCGGGCGACGTCCTCCGGCGACGGCTCCCACTGCGTCGCGGCCTCGGCGTTCGCGACGATCTGCTCCGGCTTCGTCGCGCCGGCGATCACGCTCGTCAGGCCCGGCTGCGCCAGCAGCCAGGCGAAGGTGGCGGCGAGCATGCTCACGCCGCGCTCGTCGCAGAACGCCTGGTACTCCTCGATGCGATCCCACGGAGCGTCGTCGAGCAGGTGCTTGCGGATCATCATGATCCGGCTGTCCGCCGGGCCGCCGCTGCGTGAGAACTTGCCGGTGAAGAGGCCGTTGTAGAGCGGGAAGAACGGAAGGAAGCCGAGGCCGTACGCGTTCACCGCCGGCAGGACCTCCCGCTCGGCGTCGCGCACCAGGAGGCTGTACTCGTTCTGCGCCGAGATGAACTTCGGGTGCCCGTGCAGCTGCGCGGTGAACTCGGCCTCCGCGATCTGCCACCCGGCGAGGTTGGAGTGCCCGATGTAGCGGATCTTGCCCTCGGTGATCAGGTCGTCGAGGGTCGCGAGCGTCTCCTCGATCGGGGTCGACGGGTCCGGCCGGTGCAGCTGGTAGAGGTCGATCCAGTCGGTCCGGAGCCGGCGGAGGGAGGCCTCCACCGCGAGCCGGATGTAGCGCCGGGAGCCGCGCGCGCCCCAGTCCGGTCCGTTCGTCCCGGCCATGTCCATGCCGAACTTGGTGGCGAGCACGATCCTGTCGCGCTTGCCCGCGAGGGCCTTGCCCATCAGCGACTCCGAGAGCCCGCGCTCCGCACCGTAGATGTCCGCCGTGTCGAACAGGGTGACGCCCGCATCGATCGCGGCTCCGACGACGGCATCGGTCCCCTCCTGCGTCTCGGAGGCCGTGCCCGTCCGCCCGAAGTTGTTGCAGCCGAGCCCGATGGTCGAGACCACGAGTCCGGAGCGGCCGAGGGTGCGGTATTCGATGTTCGCCATGGTGTCGAGTCTAGGTGCGAGCCTCCCGATCCCGAGGGGCGGTCCCTTCTCCACAGGGAGGTGCGGATCGCGGGTTGTCCCCGATGTCCGATTTCCGCGAGACTCGGTCGGTGGCTCCTCCTAGAGTCGACTCATGACCAGCTTCGCGTATCTCCTCCGCACCTCGAGTCCGATCGGTCGGATCGAGCTCACCGGCGACGGCGACTCGGTGACCTCGCTCTCCATCGAGCGCGGGGGCCGCCTCCCGCTCGACGAGCATCCCGAACGCAGCAACGCCGTGCTGGACGAAGCGGCGCGCCAGCTCGACGAGTACTTCGCGGGGGCGCGCCGGGAGTTCGACGTTCCGGTGCGCCTGGAGGGCACCCCCTTCCGCCGCGCGGTGTGGGAGCGACTGCAGAGTCTCGAGTTCGGCACGCTGACCTCGTACGGCGAGCTCGGCCTCTCCCTCGGCTACAGCGGCTACGGGCGCGCGATCGGCGGCGCGGTGGGCTCCAACCCCGTCCCGATCATCGTGGGCTGCCACCGGGTCCTCTCGACCAGCGGCAAGATCACCGGCTACAGCGGCGGAGAAGGCGTGCCCACGAAACTGTGGCTGCTCGAGCACGAGGGGATCACGCTGGCCGCATGAGCGTCGACGACATCACCGCCGCCCCGCCCGTGCGTGCCGCCCTCACCCGTGGGGAGGACGGGCTCGACCGCTGCTCCTGGTCGGGATCCGACCCGGAGTACCGCCGCTACCACGACGAGGAGTGGGGGCGCGAGCAGCGGGATCCCCGCGCGCTCTACCAGAAGCTCTGCCTGGAGGGCTTTCAGGCCGGCCTCTCCTGGATCACGATCCTGCGCCGCCGGCCCGCGTTCCGCGAGGTCTTCCTCGGGTTCGAGCCCGAGCGGGTCGCGGCCATGACGGAGGACGACGTGCTGCGCCTGCTCGGCGACGAGCGCATCATCCGGCACCGCGGCAAGATCGAGGCGACCATCTCGAACGCACGCGCGGTGCTGGCGCTCGATGTACCCCTGGAGGAGCTCATGTGGAGCTTCGCTCCCCCGCGCGCCTCCGAGAGCGCGCGGCCGCGCACGTGGGGCGAGGTCCCCGCGGTGACGGCGGAGTCCACCGCGCTGAGCAAAGAGCTCCGGCGACGCGGTTTCCGCTTCGTCGGGCCGACGACCATGTATGCGCTCATGCAGGCGACCGGCATGGTGGACGACCATTTCGTGGGGTGCTTCCGCGCGGAGTGAACCACGCGACGGCTGCGGCAGCGGCCGGAGTGAGAAGTCGGGCCGACGGATGCTGTGGACGGGATCGTTCTCGCTGGCGGTGAAGCGGTCCGCCCGTGCCCGACCGCACGCGGTTACCGTCTTCATCGCACACGACCCCGGCGTCGACGTGGGATGACACGTCGAGAGCTTCGTCGGCCCGACTGCTCTGCGAGTCGCGCTGACACCCCCGCGGCGTCCCGCTCCTCGGATCGGAAGATCCCTTCTCGCTTGTTGTGAGTTTATCTCACTTTCGTGCGAATGCAAGAGTGCATCGGGAACTCGTCGTGGCGTGTCGCGGAGACTCAGGCAGCGTCGGCGCGCAGCACGGCCATCAGCTTGCCGGGTGAGCCGGCGACCTCCGGCACGACGAGCTCCAGCGCGCCCGAGCCGTCGGTGGCCTCCGTCAGCTCGTAGCGCTCGGCGGCGGCCCAGTCGAGGAGCTCGCCCGTCGTCGCGAAGTCCACACCCGCCTGCACGAGGGCGCGGGTGAGCAGGCCCTTGGCCTGCTTGTTGAAGTGGTTGAGGGCACGGACGTTCCCCTCCCCGTCGCGCGCGAGCACCCGCACGTAGTGGGCGCCGCCACGCTGAGGGAGCGGACCGAGCGCGGCATAGCCCTCCGAGCGCAGGTCGAGGATCAGCCCGTCGTGATCGCGCAGGGCGGCGCCGGCGACCCCGCTCCACCGCTTCTTGAGCGACGGCACGCCCTTCTCGAGGGAGAGCCGGGAATCGAACGACAGGCGGTACGCCGGGATCTGGTCGGCCGCGCCCACGGGACCGAACAGCGCGGACTGGACGGCGACGGTCGATGCGGCGAACCGCTTCGCCTCCGGCGACAGGGTCTCGGGCGAGAGGGCGTCGTAGAGCACACCCGTGTACCGCTCGAGGGCGGGCATGGTCGGCGCGGTGAGGATCGCCCGGTTGCGGTCGACCTCAGCCGCCTGCTTCGGCCCGAGCTTGAGCGCTCGGGCGGCGGCCTCACGGTCACCGTGGAGGGCGAGCAGCGCGTCCACGACGTCCTGGCGGACAGAGCGGAGCTCGGGGAAGCGCAAAGCGTCGAGCTCGAGCGGCGCGCCCGCTCCCCCGTCCCTCTTCGTCTCGGAGGGCGGGAGCAGGATGAGCACCCTAGCGCTCCACGAAGGCGATCGCCGCCTCGACGTTCTGGCCGAGCGGGAGCGAAGTGTCGAGCGTCACCCGGGGCAGGGCCGCACAGGCGCCCTTCCACTCGGCGTACTCCTCGATGCTCTGCTCGACCGCGTTGCCGGCGATCGGGGTCTCGCGCCTGGCGAGGCGGTCGCGGTGTTGCTCCTCGTCGGCGCACACCGTCTCGACGATGTGGAGCCTGACGCCCGTGCGCTCGGCCAGGTCGCGCCACTGGAGGCGCGCCGGCTCGACCGCGTTCACGGCGTCGACGACCACGGAGCGGCCCGAGACGAGCACCTGCTCCGCGAGGGTCTCGGCGACGAGGTACGCCGCGAGACCCGTGGGCTGGTCGGCGTCGATCCCGGCACGCAGGATCGACGCCTCAATCGGGTCGACCGAGATGGCGGTGGCGCCGATGCGGCTCGCCACGATCTCCCCGATGGTCGATTTGCCGGAGCCGGGCAGCCCCGCCATCACCACCAGCACGGGGACGCGGACGTCACCGAACTGGCGGTCGAGGGGGGCTGCCTGCTCGGGCATGTCAGACGAGCTCCGCCTGGCGGGCCACGACCGTGACCGTGTTGTTCTCGACGGAGAGGAAGCCGTCATCGGCCTGGGCCGTGATCGACTCCCCGCCGTTCAGGGTGACGCGCACTTCGCCGGAGGCGAGGATGGCGAGCAGCGGCTCGTGGCCGGGCAGGATACCGATCTGCCCCTCCACGGTCCGGGCGACGACCATGCTCGCCTCGCCCGACCACACCTCGTGGTCGGCGGCGACGACGCTCACGTTGAGGACAGCCATGCTCAGCCGTTCTCCTTCTGGATCTGCGCCCACTTCTCCTCGACGTCCGAGATGGCGCCGACGTTGAAGAAGGCCTGCTCGGCGACGTGGTCGAACTCGCCCTTGGCGATCGCGTCGAACGACTCGATGGTGTCCTTCAGCGGGACGGTCGAGCCCTCGACGCCGGTGAACTTCTTCGCCATGTAGGTGTTCTGCGAGAGGAACTGCTGGATGCGGCGCGCACGCGACACCGTGATCTTGTCCTCTTCGGAGAGCTCGTCGACACCGAGGATCGCGATGATCTCCTGCAGCTCCTTGTTCTTCTGGAGGATCTGCTTGACCGTGGTGGCCACGCGGTAGTGGTCCTCGCCCAGGTAACGGGGGTCGAGGATGCGCGAGGTGGAGGTCAGCGGGTCGACCGCCGGGTACAGACCCTTCGAGGCGATCTCGCGCGAGAGCTCGGTGGTCGCGTCGAGGTGGGCGAACGTGGTCGCCGGCGCCGGGTCGGTGTAGTCGTCGGCGGGGACGTAGATCGCCTGCAGCGAGGTGATCGAGTGACCGCGGGTCGAGGTGATGCGCTCCTGGAGGAGGCCCATCTCGTCGGCGAGGTTCGGCTGGTAGCCCACCGCGGACGGCATGCGGCCGAGCAGCGTGGAGACCTCGGAACCGGCCTGCGTGAAGCGGAAGATGTTGTCGATGAAGAGCAGCACGTCCTGCTTCTGCACGTCGCGGAAGTACTCCGCCATCGTCAGAGCCGAGAGCGCGACGCGGAGACGGGTCCCCGGCGGCTCGTCCATCTGGCCGAAGACGAGCGCGGTCTTGTCGAAGACGCCCGCCTCCTCCATCTCGTGGATGAGGTCGTTGCCCTCACGGGTGCGCTCGCCGACACCGGCGAACACCGACACACCACCGTGGTCCTGTGCCACACGCTGGATCATCTCCTGGATGAGGACGGTCTTGCCGACGCCCGCACCACCGAAGAGGCCGATCTTGCCACCCTGCACGTACGGGGTGAGGAGGTCGATGACCTTGATGCCGGTCTCGAACAGCTGGGTCTTCGACTCGAGCTGGTCGAACGACGGCGGCTGGCGGTGGATCGGCCAGCGCTCGGTGATCTCGATGGTCTCGCCGGGCTCGGCGTTGAGGACCTGGCCGGTGACGTCGAACACCTTGCCCTTGGTCACGTCGCCGACAGGCACCGAGATCGGCGCGCCGGTGTCGCGGACCTCGCCGCCGCGGACGAGTCCGTCGGTCGGCTTGAGGGCGATGGCGCGGACGAGGTCGTCGCCAAGGTGCTGCGCGACCTCGAGGGTGATCTCGGTCGACTGCTCACCGATGGTGATGGTGGTCTTCAGGGCGTTGTAGATGCCCGGGATCGAGTCGTGCGGGAACTCGATGTCGACGACCGGACCGGTGACGCGGGCGATGCGTCCCACGCCGGCCGGCTGCGCGGTCGAAGCCTGGGCTTCGGCGGTAGCGG
>JAEWDJ010000284.1 GCA_023390155.1 Actinomycetes bacterium
GCGCTGGCGGCGCGGGCGACGCCGCCGGCCGCTCAGGAGGCCGTGTCCATGGTGCGCAGGCGCACGGACGAGTTGAGGTAGAAGGCGGCCAGCACGGCGTAGCAGACGCAGGCGACCGTCGGGACGAACGAGCTCTCGGGTCGGCTGGCCAGCGCGCCGACGCCGGAGACGAAGGCCGCCGCGGCCAGCCCGCCGCCGATCCAGAAACCGGCGGCGGGCTTGGCCGTCGCGCGCCACCACGGGCGCGGGTCGACGCGGTTCTCCTCGGCGCCGCGGAAGGTGCGCACGCCGATGCCGACGTAGAGGAGGTTGAGGATCGCGACGATGAGCACGTCGACGGTCGGGTCGACGAGCTGCTGGAACAGGAAGACGTTCAGCGCCAGCAGCAGGCCGTAACCGCCGATGACGTACGCGATCTTCCCGGTGACCGTCGTGATCCGCATCCTCACGGGGAGAGCCTAACGGGCGGAGGTCAGTTGACCTCGTCCGGGTGCGCGCTGACCCGGCCCTCGCGCTCGAGGCCGGTGATCGCGGCGACCTCGGCGTCGGTCAGCTCGAAGTCGAAGACGTCGAAGTTCTCGGCCATGCGCTCGCGGCGGTTCGACTTCGGGAAGACGATGTTGCCGGTCTGCAGGTGCCAGCGGATGACGACCTGGGCGGGCGTCTTGCCGTGTGCGCTCGCGGCGTCGGCGACCTCGGGCAGCTCGAACAGCGGGTACTTGCCCTGGCCGAGCGGGCCCCACGCCTCGATCTCGATGCCGTGCTCGCGCGCGAACGCGGTGACGGCGGGCTGCTGGTGCGCCGGGTGCAGCTCGATCTGGTTGACGGCCGGCACGATCTCGGTGTTCGCGAGCAGCTTCTCCAGGTGCGGGACGAGGAAGTTCGAGACGCCGATCGCCTTGGCGCGGCCGGAGGCGTAGATGGTCTCGAGCGACTTCCAGGCCTCGACGAAGGTGTCCTTCTGCGGGGTCGGCCAGTGGATCAGGTACAGGTCGACGTAGTCGAGGCCGAGCTTGTCGAGCGACTCGTCGAACGCCGCCTGCGCGTCGGTCTGGCGGTCGTTCCACAGCTTGGTGGTGACGAAGAGCTCGTCGCGGGGGATGCCGGAGGAGGCGAGGGCGGCGCCGACGCCCTCCTCGTTGCCGTAGATGGCGGCGGTGTCGATGTGGCGGTAGCCGACCTCGAGCGCGTCGGTGACGATCCGCGTCGTCTCGGCCGGGTCGACCTGGAAGACGCCGAAGCCCAGCTGCGGGATGGTGGTTCCGTTGTTGAGGGTCAGGAGCGGGGTATTTGCGTTTGCAACCATATCGTCAACGCTACCAGGCGACCGGCCCGTGTCCAGGGTCGTATGGTGTGGCCATGGCGAACAGGCTGCAGGACGCGATCAGCCCCTATCTGCGCGCGCACGCGGACAATCCGGTCGACTGGTGGCCGTGGGGCGCCGAGGCGCTCGCGGAGGCGCAGCGACGCGACGTGCCCGTGCTCGTGTCCATCGGCTACGCCACCTGCCACTGGTGCCACGTCATGGCGCGCGAGAGCTTCTCCGATCCGGCGCTCGCCGCCGAGCTGAACGCCCGGTTCGTGCCCGTCAAGGTCGACCGGGAGGAGCATCCCGACGTGGACGCCGCCTACCTGTCGGCGGCGAGCGCCTTCACCGACAACCTGGGCTGGCCGCTCACGGTCTTCGCCACCCCGACCGGCCGTGCGTTCTTCGCGGGCACCTACTTCCCGCCGATCCCGGTGGGCGGGCGGGCGTCGTTCCGCCAGGTGCTCGACGCGGTCTGGGACGCGTGGGAGAACCGGCGCACGGAGGTCGAGACCGACGCAGGCAAGGTGGTCGCGGCCCTGACCGCGGCGTCGGAGGCGGCGACGGCCGTGCACGACCTCCCCGACGGCCGCGAGCTGGATGCCGCGGCCGGCCTGCTGGCCCAGGCGGAGGACGGCGTCTTCGGCGGCTTCGGCACCGCGCCCAAGTTCCCCGTGGCGCCGGTGCTCGACTTCCTGCTCACCCGGGACGCCGGGAAGGCGCTGGCCCACCGGACCCTGCGGAGGATGGCGGAGTCGCCGCTGCGCGACCCCGTCGACGGCGGCTTCTTCCGCTACGCCACCCGGCGCGACTGGGGGGAGCCGCACTACGAGCGGATGCTCTACGACAACGCGCTGCTGCTGGAGGCGTACGCGACCGCGTGGGCGCAGACCGGCGACGGCTGGGCGGAGCGCACCGCGGACGGGGTGGCGGCCTTCCTGCTCGGCGTGCTCCGCCGGCCGAGCGGCGGCTTCGCGTCGGCGCAGGACTCGGAGAGCGTCATCGACGGCGCCCGGGGCGAGGGGGAGTACTACCGTCGGACGCCCGAGGAGCGGGCCGCCCTGGAGGCACCGCCCGCGGACGCGAAGGTGCTGACCGGCTGGAACGGCTTCGCGATCGGCGCGCTCGCCCGCGCGGCCCGCATCCTGAACCGGCCGGCGTGGATCGTCGCGGCCGTGCAGGCGGCCGCCCTGCTGCTGGAGGCGCACCGCCGCCCCGACGGGACGCTCCTGCGCGTGTCGCTCGACGGCCGCC
>JAEWDJ010000340.1 GCA_023390155.1 Actinomycetes bacterium
GGTGACCGACCACACTCCCGAACCCGCGCCGGCGCGCCGCCACCGCCGCGTGCAACGGGCGGGGGCGCCGGGCGCCGACCCGACGCCGCAGTTGCCGCCGGACGGGCCCGCGGAGGACACCGACCACGCGCCGTCGTTCGGGTCGAACGACGAGCAGCTGTTGCGGGACGTTCCGCCGCACTACTGAGGTCGGCCCGGCGACCCGGTCAGACCTGCGGCTCGGAGTGCTTGCCCGTCGCCTGCGGCGGGGACTGCTGCGCCTGGAGGAGGTCGCGGATCTCCGTGAGGAGATCCAGCTCGGTGATGGGGGCGTCCGGCTCCACGACGCCCTTGCTGCGGAGGCGCTCGGTGCGCTGCTTGAGCTTGTTGAGCGGGAACACGAAGGCGAAGTACACGACCACGGCGACGACGAGGAAGCTGATGATCGACGCGAGGATCGCGCCGATCCGGAACTCGGAGTGGTTGATCGTGAAGACGAGGGCGTCGTCCAGGTCCTTGGCGTCGAAGAAGATGTTGACCAGCGGGTTGATCAGGTTGTTGACGATGGAGGTCACGATCGCCGTGAACGCGGCGCCGATGACCACGGCGACCGCCAGGTCGATCACGTTCCCGCGGAGGATGAACTCTTTGAAGCCTTTGATCATGACCGGTCCTTATCGCTGGGTGAGAGAGCCTAGGAGGGGCTGGACGAGCTGGAGGAACTGGAGGAGCCGGAACCGGAACTGCCGGAACCGGAACCGGAGCCGCTCGAACCCGACGACGAGCCGGCGGACGACGACCCGGACGACCCGGACGACCCGGCTGAACCTCCCGTGACCCCCGAACTCTTCGTACCACGCGAGTCCGTCCGGTAGAAGCCGGAGCCGTTGAAGGTGACGCCGACCGCGCCGAACACCTTGCGGAGGTGGCCGCCGCAGTTCGGGCAGACGGTCAGCGCGTCGTCGGTGAACGCCTGCTGGATGTCGAAGGCGTGGCCGCAGTCGCGGCAGGCATAGGAGTAGGTGGGCATCTGATTCCGTCTGTGGGGCGTGGTCGGGTACGTCAGGTGAACTGGACGATGCGGGTCGGGGTGACGACTCCGTCGACCGCCTGGTCGTGCCGCTCGCGCGGGACCTCGTCCACGAGCTCGCCGTCGAACAGGACGGCGTACACCGGAGGACATTTTTCCATGCTGCCGAGCGTCTTGTCGAAATAGCCGCGGCCCCAGCCCATCCGCATCCCGGAGGCGTCGACGGCGGCGGCCGGGACGATGATGAGGTCGACGTCGTTGATGGCGATCGGTCCGAGGAGCTCGCCCACGGCCTCCGGCATCCCGAACAGCCCCTCCGTCTCGGTCTCGCCGTCGCCGGTGGTCCAGTCGAGGAGGCCGTCCTCGCGCGAGATCGGGAGGAGGACGCGCAGGCCCTGGGCGTGCGCCCAGTTGAGGAAGGGGCGTGTGTCCGGCTCGATGGTGGTGGAGAGGAAGCAGGCCACCGATCGCACGTGGAGGTCGGTGGTCAGATCGACGAGGTTGCGGGTGAGGCCGGCCGTCGCGGCGGAGCGCTCGGTCGTCGTGAGGTTCTGTCGTCGCTCGCGCAGCTCCGCGCGCAGGGCGCGTTTGCGATGGGCGGCAGTATCCGAGTCCATGGCCCAATCCTAGAAGATCGCACCCTGACGCCGGAGGAAATGCGGATACTGTAGGCGGCATGGCAAACCACGTCACCAAAGCCGTCATCCCCGCGGCGGGACTCGGAACCCGCTTCCTGCCCGCAACGAAGGCCATGCCGAAGGAGATGCTGCCGGTCGTCGACAAGCCGGCGATCCAGTACGTGGTCGAGGAGGCGGTCGACGCCGGCCTCCACGACGTGCTGATGATCACCGGGCGCAACAAGAACGCGCTGGAGAACCACTTCGACCGCAACGCCGAGCTCGAGGACACCCTGCAGAAGAAGGGCGACACCGACCGGCTGCAGAAGGTCAACTACTCCACCTCCCTCGCCGACATGCACTACGTGCGCCAGGGCGACCCCAAGGGTCTCGGCCACGCCGTGCTGCGGGCCAAGATGCACGTCGGCCGCGAGCCGTTCGCGGTGCTGCTCGGCGACGACATCATCGATTCGCGCGACACGCTGCTGAAGCGGATGCTCGAGGTGCAGCACGAGCACAACACGACCGTCGTCGCCCTCATGGAGGTGCCGCCGGAGTCCATCCACCTCTACGGCGCCGCCGCCGTCGAGGAGACGGACCAGGACGACGTCGTCCGCATCACCGGTCTGGTCGAGAAGCCCGCCAAGGAGGACGCCCCCTCCAACTACGCGATCATCGGCCGCTACATCCTGCGCCCCGAGGTCTTCGACGTGCTGGAGCGCACGGAGCCCGGCCGCGGCGGCGAGATCCAGCTGACGGACGCGCTGCAGTCGATGGCGCACGCGCCCGATTGGACGGGCGGCGTCTACGGCGTCGTCTTCCGCGGTCGCCGCTACGACACCGGCGACCGCCTCGACTACATCAAGGCGATCATCCAGCTCGCGTCCGACCGCGAGGACCTCGGCCCGGAGCTGCGGCCGTGGCTCCGCGAGTTCTCGAACGGCCTCGACGACGCCCCCGAGGAGGTCGTGGAGGAGATGCCGGCCGAGCCCGTCGGCGAACCCACCGCCTGACCGGACCAGACGCCCCCGGGGCCGACCTCGGGGGCACGACCACGCCGCCGCCCGCGGCCGAATCCAGACCGCACGAAGGAGATGCCCGTGGCGATCGTCGTCCCCACCCTCGGTGAGGGGCCGGTGGGCCTGCGCCCCATCCGGCTGCGCGACGCGCGCGCGCTCGAGCGGTCGCTGCTCGACAACCGCGGCTGGCTGCGGCAGTGGGAGGCGACGAGCCCGTACTCGCCCGGCTCCTTCGACACGCGGGCGAGCATCCGCTCACTGCTCGCCAACGCGCGGGCGGGCCACGGCCTCCCGTTCATCGTCGAGTACGACGGCCAGCTCGCGGGCCAGCTGAACGTGTCGTCCATCGCCTACGGCTCGCTCTCGAGCGCCACGATCGGCTACTGGATCGCCGAGGAGTTCGCCGGCCGCGACATCACGCCGACGGCTGTCGCGCTCGCCACCGACTACTGCTTCTACCAGCTGGGCCTGCACCGGATGGAGATCTGCATCCGGCCCGAGAACAAGCCGAGCCTGCGCGTCGTCCAGAAGCTCGGGTTCCGCTACGAGGGCCTGCGCCGGCGCTACATCCACATCAACGGCGACTGGCGCGACCACTTCTGCTTCGGGCTGGTCTCGGAGGAGCTCACGCAGGGCGTGCTGCGCCGCTGGCGCGACGGCGCGGTCCCCCCGGACGCGGCGACCGCGAGCGCCGAGGACATGGCGGCGGCCGCTGTGCCGCTGCCCGTTGCGCGGATTCGCTGAGACACACCCACCCGCCTGCCCCGCCCGCGCGGGTGCGGACCCCTAGCGTATAAG
>JAEWDJ010000446.1 GCA_023390155.1 Actinomycetes bacterium
CTCCTCGTCCCGGTGGTGCGCGACGCCGACCTGCTGCCGCTCGCCGAGCTGGCCGCGGCGATCCGCGCCCTCGCGGAGACGGCGCGCGCGGGACGCACCGCACCGGCGGATCTCGCCGGCGGCACGATCACCATCACCAACGTCGGCGTCTTCGGCGTCGACGCGGGCACGCCCATCCTCACCCCGGGGGAGGCGGCGATCCTCGCCCTGGGCGCGGTCCGCCGTCAGCCGTGGGAACACCGCGGGGAGGTCGCGCTGCGGGACGTCGTCACGCTGGCGCTCTCGTTCGACCACCGCATCGTCGACGGTCAGCAGGCGTCGCGCCTCCTGGCCGACCTCGGCCGGATCCTGGAGGACCCGGCCTCCGTGCTGGCGGTGGTCTGAGCCGGGCCGCCGTTACGCGTGCAGCGCGGCGTTCAGCTCGACGCCCGAGCCGGCGCGGCGCAGCACCTCGACCGCGCCGCTCACCGAGTTGCGGCGGAAGAGGAGGCCGGGCACGCCCGACAGCTCGACGGCCTTGACCGTCTGCGGGCGGCCGTCGGCGGTGGGCGCGGCGTCGACGAGGACGACCTTCGTGCCGGCGGTGACGTAGAGGCCCGCTTCGACCACGGTGTCGTCGCCGATCGAGATGCCGATGCCGGAGTTGGCGCCGAGGAGGGCGCGCTCGCCGATCGCGACGCGCTGCGTGCCGCCGCCCGAGAGGGTGCCCATGATGGAGGCGCCGCCGCCGATGTCGGAGCCGTCGCCCACGACCACGCCCTGCGAGATGCGGCCCTCGACCATGGAGGAGCCCAGCGTGCCGGCGTTGAAGTTGACGAAGCCCTCGTGCATGACGGTGGTGCCGGGCGCCAGGTGGGCGCCGAGGCGCACCCGCGAGGCGTCCGCGATACGCACGCGGTCCGGCGTGACGTAGTCGAGCAGGCGCGGGAACTTGTCGATCCCGGTGACGTGGATGCCGGCCCGCTGCAGCGTCGGGCGCAGCCGGTCGAAGTCGGCCGGGAGGACCGGGCCGGCGTTCGTCCAGGCGACGATCGGGAGGTGGCCGAAGATGCCGTCGAGGTTGACCGTGTTCGGCGCGGCGAGGAGGTGCGAGAGCAGGTGGAGGCGCAGGTACGCGTCCGGCGTCGAGGCGGGAGCGGCGTCGAGGTCGATCTCCACGGTGACGGCGTCGAGGCGCACGTTGCGGCGGGCGTCCTCCCCGGTCAGCGCCTCCAGCTCCGCCGGGGCGATCCACTTCTCGCGACCGGCGGGGATGCCGCCGAGCTGCGGCGACGGGAACCAGGTGTCGAGCACCGTGCCGTCGCCCGCGATCGTCGCGAGCCCGTAGCCCCAGGCGGTGCGGGCGGTGGCGGGCACGGCGGACTCGTCAGCAATCTCGGAAGGCATGGCTCTAGATTAGTAGGGTGCCTCTCGACCTCAGCGCCACCTCCACCGACCTCACCCGCCAGATCTGCGACATCGAATCCGTGTCGGGCAACGAGAAGCAGCTCGCCGACGCGATCGAGGAGGCGCTCGCCGGGCTCGACCACCTCGAGGTGATCCGCGACGGCGACACGATCGTCGCGCGCACGAACCTCGGGCGGGAGCGCCGCGCGCTCATCGCCGGCCACATCGACACCGTGCCGCTCAACGACAACCTGCCGACCCGCTACGAGACCGAGGCCGGCATCACCTACCTCTGGGGTCGCGGCACCGTCGACATGAAGGCGGGAACGGCCGTGCAGCTGAAGCTCGCCGCCGAGCTCACCGACCCCGCGATCGACGTGACCTGGATGTGGTACGACCACGAGGAGGTCAACGCCGAGCTGAACGGCCTCAACCGCCTCTCGCGCAACCGGCCCGACCTCTTCGTCGGCGACTTCGCCATCCTGGGCGAGCCGAGCAACGGCGTCGTCGAGGGCGGCTGCAACGGCAACCTCCGCGTCGAGGTCCGGGCGTTCGGCCGCCGGGCGCACTCGGCGCGCGGCTGGGTCGGCGAGAACGCCATCCACAAGATCGCGCCCATCCTCGACCTGCTGGCGTCGTACCAGGCGCGCGAGGTCGAGGTCGACGGGCTCGTCTACAAGGAGGGCCTCAACGCGGTCGGCATCACCGGCGGCATCGCGGGCAACATCATCCCGGACGAGGCCATGGTGCACATCAACTACCGCTTCGCCCCTTCCCGCAGCTCGCAGGAGGCGATCGAGCACATGCACGAGCTGTTCGCCGACTACGAGATCACCGTCGTCGACCGCGCGGACGGCGCCCGGCCCGGCCTGGACGCTCCGCTCGCCCAGGAGTTCGTCGCGGCCGTCGGCGGCGTGGCGAAGCCGAAGTACGGCTGGACGGACGTCGCCCGGTTCAGCGCCCTCGGCATCCCCGCCGTCAACTACGGCCCGGGCGACCCGCTGAAGGCGCACGCGGACGACGAACGCGTCGACGTCGAGCAGATCGTCGCGGTGGAGGCGGGACTCCGTGCCTGGCTCACCGGCTCCGGCGCCCGCTGAGCCGGCCGCCGCGGTCCACGCGGCGGTGCAGCCCGTCCCGTGGTGGACGCGCTGGTGGGTCCGCGTGCTCGCGATCTTCGTGGCGAGCCGCGTCGTCACGACGATCATCCTGCTGATCTTCGCCGCGAACCAGGGACGGAACCCGTGGACCGGCCCGAGCCCGGACTACTTCTCGTTCGCGACGATCTGGGACGGCCTCTGGTACAACATCATCGCCGTCTCCGGGTACCCGTCGGCGCTGCCGACCGACGGTGTGCACGTGACCGAAAACGCCTGGGCGTTCATGCCGGTCTACCCGGGCGTGGTGAACGCGGTCATGTTCGTGACCCGGCTCTCGTGGGCGCCGGCCGCCGTGCTGGTCTCCGTCGCCTCCGCGGCCGGCGCCGCCCTCGTCTTCCACCGGCTGCTGCGCCGCGTCGGCCTCTCGGAGTCGACGACGCTGTTCGCGGTGGTGCTGTTCTGCGTGGCGCCGGTGTCACCCCTGTTCCAGCTGGCGTACGCGGAGTCGCTGCACCTGCTGCTCCTGGCGGTGGCGCTGCTGCTGCTCGTCGAGCGGAGGTACGGCTGGCTGTTCCCCGTCACCCTGGTGATGGCGTTCACCCGCCCCAGCGGGCTCGCGTTCGCGTTGGCGCTCGGGTTGCATGTCGTGTACCGCTGGATCCGGCGGCGCGACGACCCGTTCCCCCTGCGGGAGCGGGTGCTGAGCGTGTCCCTGACCGTGTTCAGCGGTCTCGCCGGGCTGGGGTGGCCCGCCATCGCGGGCATCGTGACCGGATCCTGGTCGGCGTACACCGACACCGAGCTGGCCTGGCGTTCCGCGTACATCGGCTGGGTCCACTTCCTGCCGTTCGCGCCGTGGTTCCAGGGCGCGGACTGGTGGGCGAGCGTGATGCTCGGGCTCCCGGGGTGGGTCGGCGTCGCCGCGCTGGTCGTCATCGTGGCGCTGTACGCCGTGCTGCTCTTCTCTCCGGCGGTCCGCCGGCTCGGCCCCGACCTGCTCTTCTGGGTCATCGCCTACTCGGTGTACCTGTTCGCGGTCTTCTTCCCGCAGTCGAGCACATTCCGCCTCCTCATGCCGCTGTTCCCCTTGCTCGGCGCGCTCGCCCTGCCGCGCAGCCGCGTCTACCGGGTGGGACTCGTCCTCCTCTTCCTCGCGATGCAGGTCGGCTGGATCGCGATCTGCTGGGGCGTGGCGGGAGCCGACTGGTCGCCGCCGTGATCGATCTGCCCCTTTCGGGGTAGACGCCGATTTCCGCAGGTCGGCGCGGATGTCGGATAATAGGAGGACATCCACGAAAGGGGAGCTGCATGGCGGCCATGAAGCCGAGGACCGGGGACGGGCCAATGGAGGCTGTGAAGGAGGGACGGCTCATCATCGTGCGTGTGCCGCTCGAAGGTGGGGGACGCCTGGTCGTCTCTGTCAACGACGCGGAAGCCAAAGAACTCCACGACGCTCTGGCCAGCGTCGTGAGCGCCTCCTAGACCAGAACACCTCGAACGGACCCTGAGCGATCAGGGTCCGTTCGTCGTTTCCGGGCGTGCGCGGTGGCGCCGCTGCGCCTAGGGGGCCAGCTTCGTGAGCTGCAGGAGGCCGTCGCCCGCGGGGGAGAGGGCGCTGATCACGGCGCCAGAGCCCGCCGTCTCGGTGATGAGGGTGCGGAAGCCGGTCGCGATGTCGTCGCGGGCGGCCGGGTCGGCGACGCGGCCGCGCCAGAGCGCCCGGGCGACGAGCACCGTACCGCCGGGGCGGACCAGGCGCAGGCCGTGCTCGACGTACTCGATGACCGAGGCCGGGTCCGCGTCGATGAAGACGATGTCGTAGGAGTTCTCGTTCATGCGCGGCAGCACGTCGAGCGCGCGGCCGGTGATGAGACGCACGCGGTTGGAGGGGACACCCGCCTCGGTGAAGAACGCGCGCGCGTGCTGCTGGTGGTCGAGCTCCTGGTCGATGGAGGTCAGCTGGGCGTTGGTGCCACCGGTGAGCAGCCAGAGCCCGGAGACCCCGACGCCGGTGCCGATCTCGACGATGTTCTCGGCGGCGGTCGCGGCCACCACGACGGCGGCCTGGGCGCCGGTGCTGGGCGCGATCGGGTCGACGCCGAGCTCCAGCGACTGCTGGCGGGCTCTCGCGATCACCTCGCTCTCGACGATGACGTCGTCGGCGAATCTCCAGTTCGAGTCCTTGTCTGACACAGTGCTCCTTGCCTCCGGTCCAGGATACGGCCCGATAACCCAGCATCCGCGCAAGCCGAGGCGATACTCTGGGCGTGTGTTCGGTCTGACCTTCGACAAGCTGCTCATCGTTGCGGTGATCGCGGCGTTCCTCATCGGTCCCGAGCGCCTGCCCGCCTATGCGGGCAAACTGGGGCAGTTCGTGCGCTCGATGCGCGACTTCGCCAACGGCGCCAAGTCGCGCATGCGCGAGGAGATGGGCCCGGAGTTCGACGAGGTCGACTGGAAGAAGCTCGACCCCCGGCAGTACGACCCGCGCCGGATCATCCGCGAGGCCCTCCTCGAGGAGACGCCGGCCCCGGCGAGCTCGATCAAGCCGGCCAGCCCGGTCGCGGCCGCACAGCGCGCGCTGCCGGCCGGCGCCGTGCCGCCGTTCGACCCCGAGGCGACCTAGCGTCCGACCGGCGCCGCATCCAATACGATGCGGACATGATCGCATCGGAGCAGACGCTCACCCGGCCCACGGTCGCGCGCTACGCCATCGGCTCCCTCGGCACCGGCGGGTTCGCGACGCTGCCGGGACTGGTGCTCGTCTACTACCTGACCGACAGCCTCGGCGTGGCCGCGCTGGTGGCGGGCGTCGTCGTCACCGTGGCCAAGGTGTGGGATGTGATCATCGACCCTGTGATCGGCGCGCGCAGCGACCGGATGCTGGCCGTGCGCGGCTCCCGTCGCCCGATGATGGTGCTCGGCGCGGTGGCCCTGCCGGTGTTCTTCCTCCTGACCTTCGCCGTCCCGCCGGGCACGCCGGTGCCGCTCGCCGCGACCGTCGTCCTGATCGCCTTCGTGCTGACGGCGACGGCCTTCAGCCTGTTCCAGGTGCCGTACATCGCGCTGCCGGCCGAGCTCGCGAGCGGCTACGACGAGCGGACACGGCTGCTGACCTGGCGGGTCGTCGTCCTGACGTTCGCCATCCTCCTGTTCGGCGCGGGCGGGCCCGCGCTGCGCTCGCTCGGCGGCTACCCCGTGATGGCGCTGATCGCCGGCGTGCTGATCGGCGGCGGGATGCTCGTCTCCGCCTTCGTCGCCCCGCGGACCGCGCCGGCCACGGTCGCCCCGCCGCGCGAGCCCGTCCTCACCACCCTCCGCACCAACTACGCCGCCGGGGTGCGGGTGCTGCGCGACAGCCAGCCGTTCCGGGCGCTGCTGCTCGCCTTCCTCCTGCAGGGGCTCGCCACCGGCCTCATGCTCGCCGGGGCGAACTACGTGGCCACCTGGGTGCT
>JAEWDJ010000512.1 GCA_023390155.1 Actinomycetes bacterium
CACCCGCCCCACCCGCCGCGCCACCGCCGCCCGCGCTGCGCTCCCGGTGGGCGAGCAGGGCGGCGAGCACGAGCTCCGCGACCGCGGGAGCGGCGGGCGACCGGTCCGAGTGGGCGCGGTCGATCAGGGTGGTGTCCATCGTCCCGGCCTGCACCTCGGGGTCGGCCAGCAGGTCGCGCAGCCAGGCCACATTGCTCGTCGCACCCAGGATGCTCGTCCCGGCGAGCGCCGTGTCGAGGCGGGCCAGCGCGACGGAGCGGTCTTCGCCCCACGCCACGATCTTCGCCAGCATCGGGTCGTACTCTGTGACGATGTCGAGACCCGCCGCGAGGCCGCTGTCGACCCGGACGCCCTCCCCCGACGCCTCCCGGAGCGCGAGCACCGTCCCGCCGCCGGGGAGGAACCCGCGGTCGGCGTCCTCCGCGTAGACGCGGGCCTCGACCGCGTGCCCGACGAGCGCCACGTCGTCCTGCCCGAAGCCGAGCGGCTCGCCCGCCGCGATCCGCAACTGCCACTCGACGAGGTCGAGCCCCGTGACGAGCTCCGTGACGGGATGCTCGACCTGCAGCCGCGTGTTCATCTCCATGAAGAAGAACTCCCCCGGCGCCGCGGCCGAGACGAGGAACTCCACCGTGCCCGCCCCGACATACGACACGCTCTCCGCCACCCGGCACGCGGCCGCGCCGATGCGGGCGCGCGTCTCCGCGTCGAGCAGGGGCGACGGCGCCTCCTCGATGACCTTCTGGTGCCGGCGCTGCAGCGAGCACTCGCGCTCGCCGAGGTGCACCACGGCGCCGTGGGTGTCGGCCAGCACCTGCACCTCGATGTGCCGGGGCGCGTCGACCAGTCGCTCGAGGAAGAGCGTGTCGTCGCCGAAGGCCGACGCGGCGACCCGCCGCGCCGCGCGGAGCGCCTCCGGCAGGTCGGCGGCGGCGCGCACGGCCTGCATCCCCTTGCCGCCGCCGCCCGCAGACGGCTTGACCAGCACGGGATAGCCGACGCGCTCGGCCGCGGCGATCAGCTCCTCGTCGCTCAGGCCCGGTTCGGCGATGCCCGGGATGGTCGGCACGTCGTGCGCCTCCACCTGGCGCTTCGCCGCGATCTTGTCGCCCATCACCTGGAGCGCTCGAACGCCCGGGCCGACGAACCCGATGCCGGCGGCGGCGCACGCCTCCGCGAGCGCCGGGTTCTCGGAGAGGAATCCGTAGCCGGGATGCACGGCGCCCGCCCCGGTGGCGGTGGCGGCCGCGACGATCGCATCGACGTCGAGGTAGCTCTCGCGGGCCGGAGCCGGGCCGAGCCGAACGGCGAGATCCGCCAGCGCGACGTGCGGGGCGTCGCGGTCGGCGTCGCTGTACACGGCGACCGAGCGGATGCCGAGCCGGCGCAGCGTCCGGATGATCCGGCAGGCGATCTCGCCGCGGTTGGCGACCAGGACGGAGGAGAAGGGGACGGTCATGGGGATCACATCCGGAAGAGGCCGAAGGCGGTGTCGGGGAGTGGCGCGCGGGAGACGACGTCGAGGGCCAGCCCGAGGATCGTCCGCGTCTCGGCCGGGTCGATCACGCCGTCGTCCCAGAGGCGCGCGGTCGAGTAGTACGGGTCGCCCTGCTCCTCGTACTGCGCCGCGATCGGCGCCCGGAACGCGGCCTCCTCCTCGGCGCCCCACTCCTCGCCGCGCGCCTCGAGCTGGTCGCGTTTGACGGTGGCGAGCACGCTGGCCGCCTGCGCGCCGCCCATGACCGAGATGCGGGCGGCGGGCCACATCCAGAGGAACCGTGGCGAGTAGGCGCGGCCGCACATCGAGTAGTTGCCGGCGCCGAACGAACCGCCGATCACCACGGTGAGCTTCGGGACCCTCGCCGTCGCGACGGCGGTCACCATCTTGGCGCCGTTCTTGGCAATGCCGCCGGCCTCGTAGTCGCGCCCCACCATGAACCCCGAGATGTTCTGGAGGAACAGCAGCGGGATGCCGCGCTGGTCGCAGAGCTCGATGAAGTGCGCGCCCTTGAGGGCCGACTCGCTGAACAGCACGCCGTTGTTGGCGACGATGCCGACCGGGTGGCCGTGGAGGTGCGCGAACCCGGTGACGAGCGTCGTGCCGTACTCGGGCTTGAACTCGGTGAAGCCGCCGCCGTCGACGAGCCGGTCGATGACCTCGTGCACGTCGTAGGGGGCCTGCACGTCGACCGGGACCACGTCGTAGAGCCCCGCGGGGTCGGCGGCCGGCTCGGCCGTCGGCGCCACGTCCCACGCCGGCGCGGCCGGAGCCGGCAGCGTCGCGACGATGTCGCGCACGATCGCGAGCGCGTGCTCGTCGTTCTCGGCCAGGTGGTCCACCACCCCCGAGGTGCGCGCGTGGAGGTCGCCCCCGCCCAGCTCCTCGGCCGTGACGACCTCGCCGATCGCCGCCTTCACCAGCGGCGGGCCGCCGAGGAAGATCGTTCCCTGCTCGCGCACGATCACCGTCTCGTCGCTCATGGCCGGGACGTACGCGCCGCCCGCCGTGCAGGAGCCGAGCACCGCGGCGATCTGCGGGATCTTCGCGGCCGAGAGCCGCGCCTGGTTGTAGAAGATGCGGCCGAAGTGGTCGCGGTCGGGGAAGACGTCGTCCTGCATCGGCAGGAAGGCGCCGCCCGAGTCGACCAGGTAGATACAGGGGAGGCGGTTCTCCAGTGCGATCTCCTGCGCACGCAGGTGCTTCTTGACCGTCATCGGGTAGTAGGTGCCGCCCTTGACCGTCGCGTCGTTGCACACGACCATCACGTGCCGGCCGTGGACCAGGCCGATGCCGGCGATGACGCCCGCGGCCGGACTCTCGTCCCCGTACATCCCGGTGGCGGCGAGCGGGGCGATCTCGAGGAACGGGCTGCCCTCGTCGAGCAGGGCGTCCACGCGGTCGCGCGGGAGGAGCTTGCCGCGCGAGAGGTGGCGCTCGCGCGCCCGCTCCGGGCCGCCCTGCGCGGCGACCGCGAGGCGCTCGCGCAGCTCGGCGACCAGCTCGCGCTGCGTGGTGGTGGCGGGCATCGTGCTCCCTGTCGTCGTCGACATCTCGGTTAGTGGTCGCTAACCCGTTTTTAGGTTAGTGTTCATTAACCCAAAAGTCCACCCTCCCGAGAGACAGCCGACGATGACCGATCTCCCCGCCGTCGAACGCCCCCCCCAGCGCAGTCGCGCCAAGGCCGACCGCCGGGCCGCCCTGCTCGACGCCGCGGCCGGGCTGTTCGCCGAGCGCGGCTTCAACGGGGTCTCGATCGAGGACCTGGGCGCGGCGGTCGGGGTGAGCGGGCCGGCGGTGTACCGGCACTTCCCGTCCAAGCAGGCGGTGCTGGCCGCGCTGCTGGTCGGCGTGAGCGAGCTGCTGCTCGAGGGCGGGGCCGCGGTCGAGCAGGAGAGCGCGGACGCCACCGGCGCACTCCGTGCCCTCATCGCCTTCCACGTGGACTTCGCCCTCGACGCGCCCGACACCATCCGGGTACAGGACCGGGATCTGGAGGCCCTGCCGGAGGCCGAGCAGCGGCAGGTGCGCCGCCTCCAGCGCCGCTACGTCGAGGTGTGGACGCGCGTGCTCGGCGAGCTGCAGCCCGGGCTCGCACCCGACGAGCTCCGGGTACGCGTGCAGGCCACCTTCGGCCTCATCAACTCCACCCCGCACTCGACCAGGGTCGGCGCCGCGCAGGTCGCGCGGGGCCAGGTGCGGCCGGTGCTCGAGCGCATGGCCTGGGCGGCGCTGACGGCGCCGTGAGGCGCACGACCGGCTCCGGTCCCGGGTCGGTCGCGTGCGTTAGGGTCCAAGGGAGGCATCGAGCTCGAGGAGGCACGTGGGCGACGACACCCCGCGACTGCGACTGCACCACCGCTTCTGGCGCGTGCTGGGCGGCGCACTGGCGATCATCCTCGTCATCGTGGCCATCGCCGGCGGGGTCGGGTTCTGGACCGTGACGCGCTCCTTCCCGCAGACCTCCGGCACCCTCGACGTGCCCGGGCTCGAGAAGCCGGTCACCGTGTACCGCGACTCCGCGGGCATCCCGCAGATCGTCGCCTCGACCGCGGACGACCTGTTCCGCGCTCAGGGCTACGTGCACGCCCAGGACCGGTTCTGGGAGATGGACTTCCGCAGGCACGTCACCTCCGGCCGGCTCTCCGAGATGTTCGGCGCGAGCCAGGTGCCGACCGACACCTTCATCCGCACCCTCGGCTGGCGCCGCGTCGCCGAGCAGGAGGTGAAACTGCTCGACCCCACCGCGCTCCGCTACTACCAGGCGTACGCCGACGGCGTGAACGCCTACCTCGCGGCGCACTCCGGGGCGGAGCTCAGCGTGGAGTACGCCGTGCTGGGGCTGCAGAACCCCGGCTACACGCCCGAGAAGTGGACGCCCGCCGACTCCGTCGCGTGGCTGAAGGCGATGGCCTGGGACCTGCGCTCGAACCTCGAGGAGGAGGTCGACCGCGCCCTGCTCGCCACCTCCCTCACGCCCGAGCAGATCGCCGAGCTGCACCCCGGCTACGACTACGCCGGCCATCCCACGATCACGGCGGGGGGCGGCGGGAACCCGGCCGCGACGACGCCGGACGCCGCGGCGGGATCGCCGGACGCGGACACCGGCGGGGCCGCGGATACCGCCGGCGGTGACGCCGCCGCCCTGGCCGCCGCGCCCGTCGATACGTACCGCTCCCAGCTGGAGCAGGTGTCGGCCAGCCTGGAGTCCCTCCCCCGCCTGATGGGCCCGGCCGGGAGCGACATCGGCTCCAACTCGTGGGTCGTCTCGGGCGCCCTCACCGACACGGGCAAGCCGCTGCTGGCCAACGACCCGCACCTGGGCGCCTCGCTGCCCTCCGTCTGGTACCAGGTGGGCCTCCACTGCAAAGCGGTCGGCCCGGACTGCCCCTTCGACGTCAGCGGCTTCGGCTTCTCCGGCTTCCCGGGCGTCGTCATCGGCCACAACGACCGCATCTCCTGGGGCTTCACGAACCTCGGGCCCGACGTCGCAGACCTCTATGTCGAGAAGGTCAGCGGGGACACGTACGAATACGACGGCGCCGCGGTCCCGCTCGAGGTGCGGAAGGAGACGATCCGCGTCGCGGGCGGCAAGAACGTCCCCCTCACGATCCGGTCGACCCGGCACGGGCCGATCATCACGAACCTCAGCGACGGGTACGCCGCCATCGCGAAGGACCAGGCGGGCAAGCTCGGCGTCCCGGCCCAGCAGTTCCAGCTGTCCCTGCAGTGGACGGCGCTGACGCCCGGTCCGACGGCCGGCGCGATCTTCGCCTTCGACACGGCGACCGACTGGGCGAGCTTCCGGGCCGCCGCCGCCGACTTCCAGGTACCGTCGCAGAACCTCGTCTACGCCGACGTCGACGGGCACATCGGCTACCAGGCGCCCGGCAGCGTTCCCGTGCGCGCCGCGGGCGACGGCACCGGGCCCGTGCCGGGCTGGACGAGCCAGTACGGCTGGGTGGGCACCATCCCCTACGACCAGCTGCCCTCCGAGCTCGATCCCCCGAGCGGCTACATCGTGACGGCCAACAACGCGGCCGTCGGCCCGGACTACCCGGTGCTGATCACCCGGGACTGGGAGTACGGCTACCGCGCGAACCAGATCACGCTCCGGCTGCAGAAACTGATCGCCGACGGCACCCCGATCACCGCGGACCGCATGGCGCAGCTCCAGGGCGACACCTACGACGCCAACGCGGCCACCCTCGTCCCGCTGCTCGAGAAGGTCGGGGCGGCTGCGGACCCGTCCTCCGGCGCCGCCCGGGGTGCCGCACTGCTCGCGGGCTGGGACTACCACGACGACGCGGACAGCGCCGCCGCGGCGTACTTCAACGTGTTCTGGCGGAACCTCCTGCACGACGCCTTCGCGCGCAAGCTCCCGGCGTCGACGCCGCCGACGGGCGGGGACCGCTGGTTCGCCGTGGTGCAGAACCTCGTCACGCAGCCGGAGTCCCCGTGGTGGGCCGACGCCGAGCTGGGCACACGCGACCGCGACTCGATGCTCGAGCGTGCGGCCTCGCAGGCCTGGACGGAGGCTCGCCGGCTGATGGGCGACGATCCGGCGCACTGGCGCTGGGACCGCATCCACACGCTCACGCTCACGAACGCGAGCCTCGGCACCTCGGGGGTCGCGCCCGTCGAGTGGCTGCTGAACCGGGGGCCGTACCCGATCGGCGGAGGCTCCAGCGTGGTCGAGGCGAACGGCTGGGACGCGTCCGTGGGCTACGCCGCGAACCGGGTCCCCTCCATGCGGATGGTCATCGACCTCGGCGACTTCGACCGGAGCCGGTGGATCAACCTGGCGGGCGCCTCAGGCCACGCGTTCGACGCGCACTACACGGATCAGACGGACCTCTGGGCGGCGAACAAGACGCTCCCCTGGGCGTTCAGCCGCGCGGCGATCGCCGCCGGGGCCGAGCAGACGCTGACGCTCCGTCCCGCGACGCGCTGACGCAGGGGAACGCGTCCCACGAGCATGTCACCCGCCGGACGCCGCCAGACGCCGCCAGCCTCGCCTCAGCGGGCGGTCGGCCAGGAGCGCTCGGGGCTGCCCGTGTAGAGCTGCTGCGGACGGCCGATCTTGGTGGCCGGGTCGAGGTTCATCTCGCGCCAGTGGGCGATCCAGCCGGGGAGGCGGCCGATCGCGAAGAGCACGGTGAACATCCGCGTCGGGAAGCCCATGGCCTTGTAAATCACGCCCGTGTAGAAGTCGACGTTCGGGTAGAGCTTCCGGTCGATGAAGTACTGGTCGGCGAGCGCGACCTCCTCGAGCTCCTTCGCGATGTCGAGCAGCGGGTCGTGCACGCCCAGGGCGGCGAGGACCTCGTCGGCCGACTGCTTCACGAGCTTGGCGCGGGGGTCGAAGTTCTTGTAGACGCGGTGGCCGAAGCCCATGAGCTTGACGCCCGACTCCTTGTTCTTGACCCGCTCCACGAACTTCTGGACGCTCTCGCCCGAGTCGCGGATGCCGGCGAGCATCTGCAGCACGGCCTCGTTCGCGCCGCCGTGCAGCGGGCCGTAGAGGGCGTTGATGCCCGCCGAGACCGAGGCGAACAGGTTGGCCTGCGTGGAGCCGACGAGGCGGACGGTCGAGGTCGACGCGTTCTGCTCGTGGTCCTCGTGCAGGATGAGGAGGCGCTCGAGCGCCCGCGACAGCACCGGGTTCACCTCGTACGGCTCGGCGAGCGTGCCGAAGTTGAGCCGCAGGAAGTTGTCGACGAAGCTCAGCGAGTTGTCCGGGTAGAGGAACGCCTGGCCGAGGCTCTTCTTGTGGGCGTAGGCCGCGATGACGGGCAGCTTCGCGAGGAGGCGGATGGTGGAGAGCTCCACCTGCTCGGGGTCGGAGACGCTGAGCGAGTCCTGGTAGAAGGTCGACAATGCAGACACGGCACTGGAGAGCACCGACATCGGGTGCGCGTCGTGCGGGAGCGCGCTGAAGAAGCGGCGCAGATCCTCGTGAAGGAGGGTGTGACGACGGATGCGGTCGTCGAAGTCCGCGAGCTCGGCCGGCGTCGGGAGCTCGCCGTGGATGAGCAGCCAGGCGACCTCGAGGAACGTCGAGTTCTCGGCGACCTGCTCGATCGGGTACCCGCGGTAGCGCAGGATGCCCTGGTCACCGTCGATGTACGTGATCGCCGAGCGCGTGGCCGCCGTGTTCACGAAGCCGTAGTCGAGGCTCGTCAGCCCGGTCTGCTTGGTGAGGCTGGAGAGGTCGATGCTCGAGGCGCCCGACGTGCTCGGCAGGATCGGGAACTCGGCCGTGCCACCCGGGTAGCGGAGCTCGGCGACGGGCGCCTCGCCCCGGGCGGAGCCGGTCTGCTCCGCCGGTGCCTTCTCGGTGCCGAGTCCAGTCACAACGCCTCCAGGGTCTTGGGGGTGGGCCATAGCTACGCGCGCCGATCGTGGCAGCGCTGCATCATTCGTGCGGGTACAGCCTAACGAACCCGCGGGGCAACTGTCGCATCGCGCAAAGCACCCGCGATCGCGTTAGAGGGTGTCTCCAAAGCCGCGCAGGCGCTCCGCGGCGGCGGCGACGCGCTCGTCGGTCGCGGTGAGCGACAGCCGCACGTGCTCGGGGTAGACGTCACCGTAGAAGTGCCCGGGGCCGGCAAGGATGCCGAGGTCGGCGAGCCGACCGATGCTCTCCCAGGCGTCGCGGCCCTCCGTCGCCCACAGGTAGAGCCCCGCCTCGCTGTGGTCGACGCGGAAGCCGGCCGCCTCGAGCGCCGGCTTCAGCAGGTCGCGCCGGGCGCGGTACCGAGCGCGCTGCTCCGCGACGTGCTCGTCGTCGCCGAGGGCGGCGACCATCGCGGCCTGCAGCGGGGAGGGCAGCATGAGGCCGGCGTGCTTGCGGACGTTGGTCAGCCTCCCGACCACCGTGCGGCAGCCGGCCACGAACGCGGCGCGGTAGCCCGCGAGGTTCGACTGCTTGCTCAGCGAGTACACGGCGAGGATGTTGTGGCGGTTGTCGCCGATGACCCGCGGGTCGAGGACACTGGGGACGCGCTCGGCGTCCCAGGGGGCCTCCCAGCCGAGCTCGGCGTAGCACTCGTCGCTGGCGAGGTACGCGCCCAGCTCTCTGGCGCGTTCGACCGCCGCACGCAGCTCCTCCACCGACAGCACGCGGCCGTCGGGGTTGCCCGGGCTGTTCAGCCACACGAGCCGGGTGTTCTCCGGCCACTCGGCCGGGTCGTCGCTCGCCAGGGCCTCCGCCCCGGCCATCGCCGCGCCGATCGCGTAGGTCGGGTAGGCGGCGCGGGGGTGCACGACCACGTCGCCCTCCCCCAGCCCGAGGAAGAACGGCAGGAACGCGACCAGCTCCTTCGACCCGATCGTCGGAAGCACGTTCTCCACGGTCAGGCCCGTCACCCCGCGGCGGCGGGCGAACCACTCCACGATCGCCTCGCGCAGGGCGGGCGTGCCGACGGTCTGCGGGTACGCGTGCGCGTCGGTGGCCTCCGCCAGGGCGCGCCGGATCAGCTCGGGCGTCTCGTCCACCGGGGAGCCGATGGAGAGGTCGACGAGCCCGTCCGCGTGCTCGCGGGCGCGCGCCGCGTACGGCGCCATGAGATCCCAGGGGTAGTCCGGGAGCTCCTGCAGCGCCACCGTCAGTGGCCCTGCGGCGGCAGGGCGGCGATGAGCGCGTGGTCCTTGGCGATCACGCCGACCTTCGCGGCGCCGCCCGGCGAGCCGATGTCGTCGAAGAACTCGACGTTGGCCTTGTAGTAGTCGGCCCACTCCTCGGGGAGGTCGTCCTCGTAGTAGATGGCCTCCACCGGGCAGACGGGCTCGCAGGCACCGCAGTCGACGCACTCGTCGGGGTGGATGTAGAGCGACCGTTCACCCTCGTAGATGCAGTCGACCGGGCATTCGTCGATGCACGCACGGTCTTTGACGTCGACGCACGGGAGGGCGATGACATAGGTCACGGTGGTTCTGGTCCCTTCGCGAGAGCTTCGAGAGCTACCCGACTAGCTTATTCCGAAACGCCCGTCGCGGATTCCGGCGCCGGCCGCGAGCCGCTGCGGCGCACGTCCGGCCACGCGACCACCACGGCCGCGATGAGCAGCGGCGCGACGAGCCAGATCTGCCCGGCGAGGGTGTTCGGGATGAGCACCGAGCCGCCGGGGCTCTGCTGCGTGAAGAGCAGGATGGTGCCGATCGCGCCGAGCGCGGCGAGGAGCGCGGGCAGCCGCGTGCTCGAGAGCAGCCGCAGCCCCACCAGGAGGGCCGTGTAGGCGATCAGCGAGCCGATCAGCCCGATCGGGATGCTCACACCCCAGGTCACGTCGATCTGATGCGCCACCGTGCCGACCGCCCCGACCAGGATCCCGGCCAGCACGAGCAGGACGGCGTTCAGGATCCGGCTGAGCATTCTCGCATCCTATCTGGACAGATCGAGACCCCAGGACGTACGCTCGAACGGGTAAGGTTAGCCTTACCAACCCCTCCCCTCTCCCAGCAAGGTCCTCTGTGCTCGCGAACTACCTGATCGGCCTCCGCGAAGGCCTCGAGATGGCGTTGATCGTCACCATCCTCATCGCCTACGTCGTCAAGGTCGGCCGCACGGACGTGCTCTCCAAGCTCTGGATCGGCGTGGGCATCGCCCTCGTCGTGCCCCTCGGTATCGGCGCGCTGCTGACCTGGGGCCCCTACGGGCTCAGCTTCCAGGCGCAGGAGATCGTGGGCGGCGGGCTCTCCGTCGTCGCGGTCGGGTTCGTCACCTGGATGATCTTCTGGATGGGCAAGACGGCCCGCTCGATGAAGTCGGTGCTGCACGAGCGCCTCGACTCCGTGCTCGTCGGCGCCGGGTGGGGCGTCGTCATCCTCGCGATGCTCAGCGTCGGGCGCGAGGGCATCGAGACGGCCCTGTTCGTCTGGGCCACCGTGGACAGCGCCGGCGGCGGCTGGGAGCCGTTCGTGGGCGCGGTGCTCGGCCTCGCGACCGCCGCGGTCCTCGGCTTCCTGCTCTACCGCGGGATGGTCCGCATCAACCTCGGCACGTTCTTCGCCTGGACGGGCGCGTTCCTGATCCTGGTGGCCGGCGGCGTGCTCGCCTACGGGATCGGCGACCTGCAGGAGGCCGGCGTGATCCCCGGCGCCGGCGTCCACGCCTACGACATCAGCGCCGCCATCCCGGCGTCGAGCTGGTACGGCACCGTGCTCGCGGGCGTCATCAACTTCAACCCGTCGCCGACCTGGCTGCAGGTCGTCGGCTGGGTCGCCTACATCGTCGTCGTCAGCGTCTTCTACGTGCGGCAGCAGCGCGCGTCGCACCGCCGCCCCACCGCGAAGACCGCCTCGACGAGCGCCGCGAGCACGGCCGTCACCTCCTGACCCCGCCGGCCCGCCTCCCGAAAGCCCCCGCAGCACCGCACCAGCACCGCATTCCACCGCACCCGAAGAGAAAGCACAGCACTCCCATGGCTCGATACCGTCCGCTCGCCGTCCTCGCCGGCGGCATCGCCGGCACCGCCGCCCTCGCCGCGGCCCTCACGGGCTGCGTGCCGAACACGGCGTCCGCCGAGGCCGAGGCCATCGCGGTCACCCTGAACGACGACAGCTGCACGGTGGCGACGGCGACCGCGCCCGCGGGGCCGATCACCTTCCAGGTCACGAACAAGGGCTCCGACGTCAACGAGTTCGAGGTGCTCGCCCAGGACAAGCTCCGCATCGCCGGCGAGAAGGAGAACATCGGCCCGGGCACCACGGTCAACTACGTCGTGCAGCTCGCCGAGGGCGACTACTTCACCGCGTGCAAGAAGGGCATGGTCGGCAGCCCGACGTCCCTCGCCGCGTTCTCGGTCACCAAGGGCAGCGGCGAGACCAAGACCGCCAGCGAGAGCAAGCAGGTCGAGCAGGCCGTCACGAACTACACGAGCTACGTGAAGGACCAGGCCGGCCAGCTCCTGACCGCGACCAAGGCCTTCGCCGCGGCCTACGAGGCCGGCGACGACGACGCGGCGCGCGCCCAGTACCCGGCGGCGCGCATGTTCTACGAGCGCATCGAGCCGACGGCCGAGCAGTTCGGCGACATCGACCCGGCCCTCGACCTGCGCGAGGCGGACCTCGAGGAGGGCCAGGACTGGACCGGCTGGCACCGCATCGAGAAGGACCTCTGGGCCCCGGCCGGCTTCACGGCCTCCGACGCCGCCGCGCGCAAGGTCCTCGGCGACCAGCTCGTCGCGGACACCCAGAAGCTCTACGACCTCGTCTACGCGAAGGACTTCTCCCTCACGCTCGACCAGATCTCCAACGGCGCCAGCGGCCTGATGGAGGAGGTCTCGCGCAGCAAGATCACCGGCGAGGAGGAGACCTTCTCCCACACCGATCTGTGGGACTTCAAAGCGAACGTGGAGGGTGCAGAGGTCGCGTACGGAACCGTCCGTGAGATCCTTCTCGAGAAGGGCAGCACCGGCAAGAGCACCGCGAAGACGCTCGACACCGAGTTCGCCGCCATCGACAAGCTTCTCGCCCAGTACACCGCGGGCGACGGCTACGTCAGCTACACCGAGCTCACCACCGAGCAGGTGAAGGAGCTCTCGGACGAGGTCAACGC
>JAEWDJ010000518.1 GCA_023390155.1 Actinomycetes bacterium
CCCCGTGGGGAGGCGCGCCCGGCCATCCGGGCTGGAACGGCGCGCCCGGCCAGGGAACGAACGGCGCACCGCCGCATCCCGCTCCCGGTGCGAACGGCGCACCCGGAGCCGGGGCCCCGCTCGCCGCGCCTGGCAGCGCCCCGGCGCCCCGCTGGAACCTGACGTTCACCGTCCTGCTGATCGCGTTCGGCTTCTTCGGGATGTCGTACTCGGTGATGATCCTGCAGGCGTTCCCCACGTCGATGCAGCTGCTGCACAGCACGCAGGGCCTGGGCGACTTCACACCGGCGGCCTCGGTCGGCACGCTGGTGACCGCCGGGACGCTGACGATGACGGGCCTGTGGGCGATCTCGACCGGGCTCGCCGTCTGGCAGCTGTTCCGCCGCAGGATGGCGTTCTACATCCCGCTCGCCGCGGGCGTGATCGCGCTGGTGGCGCTCTTCGTCTTCCTCGCGGTGATCCTGTCGACGGACCCGGTGCTCATCGACTTCTACAGCGGGGTGATGCCGGCGTCGCCGGCGCCGACGGCACCGGCGACGCCCTGAGGCGCGACCGTCAGGCCGCCGCCTCCTCCCGCGACTCCGCGAGGCCCTGCGCCAGGGGCGTCGTGGGGCGGCCGATGAGCTCGCTCAGCGTGCTCGTCGCGTCGGCGAGCGCGCCGTCGCGGATGTTGCCGTCGAGCGCGACGACGAAACCGGCCGTTCCCTCGTCGAGGCCGGCACCGGTGAGGATCGCCGTGTGCTCCTCGGGCGAGACCGAGCGGTAACCGACCTCGCGCCCGACCAGGGCGCCGATGGTGGCGGCGAGCTCGTCGAAGGTCCAGGCGGTGTCGCCGCTGAGCTCGTAGACCGCGCCATCGTGACCCGGGGTGGTCAGCACGACCGCGGCCGCCTCCGCGTAGTCCTTCCGCGAGGCGCTCGCGACACGTCCCGAGCCGGCGCTGCCGACCAGCTCGCCGGTGGCCTCGGCCTGGCCGATGAGGCCGGTGTAGTTCTCGGTGTACCAGTTGTTGCGGAGGATCGTCACCGGCAAGGAGGAGGCGGCGAGCAGCTCCTCGGTCGCCTTGTGCTCGGGTGCGAGCACCAGGTCGCTCTCGGTCGCCTTCGGCGCGCTCGTGTAGACGATGCGGCCGACGCCGGCGGCCTCGGCCGCCTCGATGGCGTTGCGGTGCTGGGCGACGCGCTTGCCGACCTCCGAGCCGGAGACGAGGAGCAGGGCGTCGGCGCCCGCGAAGGCCGCGGTGAGCGTCTCCGGCTTCTCGAAGTCGATGACGGCCGTCTCGACGCCGCGGGCGGCGAGCGGGGCCAGGCGCTCGGCCGAGCGGCCGACGGCGCGGATGTCGGAGGCGGCGACGCCGCGGGCGAGGAGGGAGTCGACGGTGAGGCGGCCGAGGTGGCCGGTGGCGCCGGTGACGACGATGGTCATGGAGGGTTTCCTTTCGATCGGACATGGGAGGCCAACGGACGCCGGCCTCCATTACTTCCCGATCGCAGGTACCCACTTTTTGGTAAGTTACTGACGTGGACACCAGTTTTGCCGGCCTGAACGGCTTCGGCTTCAGCGACGGCGTGCTGCCGTCGGCCTGCCCGACCCGGATCGTGCTCAACCATGTCACGAGCACCTGGGGCGTGCTCGTGCTCGTCGCGCTCTCGCAGAGCGACCTCCGCTGGGGCGAGTTGCGCCGCACGGTCCAGGGCATCAGCGAGAAGATGCTCGCCCAGACCCTGAAGACGCTGGAGGCGGACGGGTTCGTGCTGCGCACCGCGCAGCCCACCATCCCGCCGCGCGTCGACTACAGCCTCACCGCGCGCGGGCACGAGCTGACCGCCCACCTGCTCCCGCTGATGTCGTGGATCGCCGCGAACGCAGACGAGATCGTCGGCGGCGAGGAGCGCGAGACCGCCTAGCGCGAGCGGCCTGCGGCAAGCGACCGCGTCAGCGCCGCGACGCCGTCAGCGCCCGCGACCGCCCAGCGCGCGGGCGTCCTGCTTGCCCGAGATGTCCTTGCGGAGCTCCTTCGGCAGGGAGAACATGAGGTCCTCCTCGGCCGTCTTGACCTCCTGCACGTCGCCGTAGCCCGCGCCCGCCAGGTCGTCCAGAACCTCCTGCACGAGCACCTCCGGCACGGAGGCGCCGCTCGTGACGCCGACGCTCGACACGCCCTCGAGCCACTCCTGCTTGATCTCGCTGGCGTAGTCGATGCGGTAGGCCGCCTTCGCGCCGTACTCGAGGGCGACCTCGACCAGGCGGACGGAGTTGGACGAGTTGGCGGAGCCGACGACGATCACCAGATCGGCCTGCTCGGCGACCTTCTTGATCGCGACCTGGCGGTTCTGGGTGGCGTAGCAGATGTCGTCGCTCGGCGGGTCCTGGAGGTTCGGGAAGCGCTCGCGCAGGCGGCGCACGGTCTCCATCGTCTCGTCGACCGAGAGGGTGGTCTGCGAGAGCCAGACGACCTTGTCGGGGTCTTTCACGACGATGTGGTCGACATCGTCGGGGCCGTTGACGAGGGTGACGTGCTCGGGGGCCTCCCCGGCGGTGCCCTCGACCTCCTCGTGGCCCTCGTGGCCGATGAGCAGTATCTCGAAGTCGTCGCGCGCGAACCGCACGGCCTCGCGGTGCACCTTGGTGACCAGCGGGCACGTCGCGTCGATCGCGTGCAGGCCGCGGTCGGCCGCGGCGTTCACCACTGCGGGCGAGACACCGTGCGCCGAGAAGACGACGTGCGCGCCCGCGGGGACCTCGTCGACCTCGTCGACGAAGATCGCGCCCTGCTTCTCGAGCTCGGAGACGACGTGCACGTTGTGGACGATCTGCTTGCGCACGTAGACGGGCGAGCCGTAGTGCTCGATCGCCTTCTCGACGGCCACCACGGCGCGGTCCACACCGGCGCAGTAGCCGCGGGGGGCGGCCAGCAGCACACGTTTGTGTCCGACGACCGGGATATCCTGAAGCCGGCCGCGCGCACCGGGGGTCCGCGGGATCCGGGGCATCGGCAGGCTGATAGTCGCGTCGCTCACCCCTCGATCGTACGGGAGCGCGCTGAGGAACGGATGGGAGGCTCCCGAACGGTGACGGAGACGACGAACGCACCCGCGTTCACCCCGGGTCCGCCGACGCTGGACGCGCCCTGGCCGGTCTCCGTGCTGGCGGGCAAGATCAAGGGCTGGATCGACCGGCTCGGCACCGCGTGGGTGGAGGGCGAGATCACCCAGTGGGGAGTCTCGGGCGGCAACGTCTACGGCAAGCTCAAGGACCTCGACGGCGACGCCACGATCAGCTTCACGATCTGGTCGTCCGTGAAGGCGCGCATCCCGGCCGACCTCAAGCAGGGCGACCGCGTGATCGCCGCCGTCAAGCCGAACTACTGGGTCAAGGGCGGCACCCTCACCATGCAGGTCTCCGACATGCGCCACGTGGGCCTCGGCGACCTGCTCGAGCGCCTGGAGCGCCTGCGGCAGCAGCTGACCCTGGAGGGCCTGTTCGCGCCCGAGCGCAAGAAGCGCCTCCCGTTCCTGCCGCACACGATCGGGCTCGTCACCGGCCGCGACTCCGACGCCGAGAAGGACGTGCTGCGCAACGCCCAACTGCGCTGGCCGCAGGTCCGTTTCCGCACGGTCTACGCGGCGGTGCAGGGCGAGCGGACGGTGCCGGAGGTCATGGCCGCCCTCCGCACGCTCGACGCCGACCCCGAGGTGGAGGTCATCATCGTCGCGCGCGGCGGCGGCGACTTCCAGAACCTCCTGGGCTTCAGCGACGAGGCGCTCGTGCGCGCCGTCGCGGCGGCGGTCACCCCGATCGTGAGCGCGATCGGGCACGAGGCCGACCGGCCCCTGCTCGACGAGGTGGCGGACCTCCGCGCCTCCACCCCCACCGATGCCGCCAAGCGCGTCGTGCCGGACGTGGCCGAGGAGCTCGCCCGGGTCCATCAGGCCCGCGCCCGCATCGGCGCCCGGCTGACCCACATGATCGGCCACGAGATCGACCGCATCGGCCACCTGCGCAGCCGCCCCGCCCTCGCCTCCGCGTCCTGGATCGTCGACTCGCGGGCGCAGGAGCTCACCCGCTACGTCGCCCGCGGGGTCGAGCTGGTGGAGCGCCGCGTCGAGCGCGAGACAGGCCGCGTCGCCGAATTGCGCGGGCACCTGCGCGCCCTCTCCC
>JAEWDJ010000520.1 GCA_023390155.1 Actinomycetes bacterium
CTGCCGACGCGGACCTGCGCCGGGAGGCGGTGCGCCTCCACGCCCTGGTCGACGGTCTCGCCATCCACCTCCTGGTCCGCGGCGGCGAGCCGGACTGGACGCTCGACGTGCTCCGGGCCGAGGTCGACCGGCTCGCCGGATAGGCTCGCAGCATGTCCACCGACCGGCGCACGCGGCTCACCCCGGACGAGCGCCGGGCCCAGCTCGTCGCGCTCGGCGTCGCCCTCCTCGCCGAGGGTCCCCTCGACGAGCTCACGATCGACGCGCTGTCGGAGCGGGCGGGGGTGTCGCGCGCGCTCCTGTTCCACTACTTCGGCTCCAAGCAGGGGCTGCACCGGGAGGTCGTCCGCACCGCGCGCGACAGCATGCTGCACGCGACGGAGCCGGTGCCCGAGCTCCCGCCGCTCGACCGCCTGCGCGACACGCTCTCCCGCATCGTCCGGTTCGTCCGTGACCACCGCGGCACGTTCTATTCGCTGGTCCGCGGCGTCGCGAGCGGGGACAGCGAGGTGCGCGCCGTGGTCGAGGAGGCGCGGGAGGAGCAGGCCGGCCGGGTCGTCGCCGCGTTCCTCGAACTCGGCGTGCCGGACACCCCGTTGCTGCGCATCGCCCTGCGCTCCTGGGTCGCCTTCGCCGAGGAGGCGCTGGTCGAGAGCGCGCTCGGCACCGACCTGCCCGCCGACGATATCGTCGGCTTCCTGGAGCGGAGCGCGCGCGGGGTGGTGGCGGCGCTCGACGCGGATTCCGCCGGTTGAGCACGGCGTTCCCGTTGCCGGCACGACCTCGCGGTGCCATCCTGAGCGCATGACGGGACCGCAGCGGCTGGACGTGCAGCTGATCGGCGATGTGCGCGCGGTCGCGCGCGTCGGCGGCCCCGAGGCGGTCGAACTCCTCACCACCGCCCTCACCTGGCGGTACGAGCACGCCCTCGCGCTCGCGCGGGCCGTCGCGGCATCCGGCTCGGCCGTCATCGTCGCCCTCGCCGCGCCGATCCTGGTGCCGCAGGGAGCGGATGGCTCCATCCTGTTGCTGCCCGCGCTCGGCGTGGTGGCCTGCGGCGCGATCACGATCGGGATCGGCGGGGTGCTGTACGCGCGGGCGCGCCGCTTCCACGCCGGACTGCTGCGCGCGCAGGGGCTCCTCGCCCGCGTCCGCCGGGCGTACGGACCGTGACCGCGACCGTGTGGGTGGTGCTCGGGCTCGCCGTTGTCGTCCTCACCGGCGTCGCCGTCGGGGTGCTCGTGGCCGGGGCGCGGCAGCGGAGCCGACGCCGGGCGGATCTCGCCCGCGTGCCCGGACTCGATCTCATGCTCGCGCGGGCGCTGAGCAATGATGCAGACCCCGAGACTCTGCCGGGGGATGCCGCGCGGGCGATCGACCCGATCTCGCTCGACACCTACCTGGACGATGAGGCGACGCGCGACCGCGTCGACGCCCTGCTCGACGTCGTCGCCTTGCTGCGCGCAGCGGAGCCGCGAGACGAGCAGGAGGGCCAGGAACAGGAGCCCGGGATCGCTCGACGGCGGCTCGGCATCCTCCGTCAGCTCGCCGAGCGCTACGGGCGCGCCCGCCCGCGGCCGGACGGCGACCGCCCGGTCGAGGGGGACTAGATCCCTTCCTCCTCCACGTCCTCCTCGGTCAGCACGCTCTCGTCGGGGTCGTCGAGGGGGTCGTGCTCGTCCTCGATGGGGGAGGCCTCGTTGCCGGCGGGGTTGCCCCACACGGTCTCGCCGGCGACGCCGTCGCTCGTCACGAGCTCGTCGGCGAAGTCGGCCTCCGCGATCGGGTCGGCGGCGGCGTAGTCCACGTCGCCGTCGGCCGGGTCGACCCAGCCTGCGGTGTCTCCGGCGTCGCCGTCGGCGTACTGCTCGTCCTCGACGCCGTCTTCGGGGATGCGGTCCATCTCGTCTCCTTCGTGTCCTGCGGTGGGGAGAACCTACACCCGCGCCCGGCGACGCAGAAGGCGGCCGGCCCGCGAGGGACCGGCCGCCTTCGAGTGCGGTGCGCGGAGGGTCAGCTCTCCTTCTTCGGGAAGGTGACCGAGCCGCTGTCGCCGGCGTCCTTCACGGCCGCCTGGACGAACGAGGCGAACTGCGTCGCGTCGGTGAAGCCGCCCTGGTAGCGCTCGCCGTTGACGAACACGGTGGGGGTGCCGAAGCCGCCGCTCGTCGGGTTCGCGAGCTGCTTGCTGGCGACCGCCTCCTTGGTGCGGTTGGTCACGAACTGAGCGTAGGTCTGGTTGTTCACGCAGTCGGTGATCTGCTTCGACTCCACCCCGGCGTCCTTGAAGAGCTTCAGGATCTCGGCGTTCGTGAGCCCGCTGCCGGTCTGCTCGTCCGGCTGGTTCGCGAACAGGGCGCTGTTGATGTCGAAGAACTTGTCCGGCTCGTAGTTCGCCACGCACGCCGCCGCCGCACCCGCACGGGTCGAGTACTTGTTGTTCTGCGACGAGTCGAGGATGGCGACCGGGTGGATCTCGAGGGTCGCCGTGCCGTCGGCCATCATCTGCTTCATCTGGTCGCTGTTGGTCGTCTCGAACTGGTCGCAGTAGGGGCACTGGTAGTCGAGCCAGATCTGGATGTGCGCGGTCTTGCCGTCCAGCTTCTGCGTCGTCGGCGTGGGGGCGTCGCCGCCCGCGATGGCCGCGGTCGTGACCGCCTGGTCCGCCTGCGTCAGCAGGATGCCGCCGCTCAGCATGTTCTTCGGGTTCGCGACGTTGCTCGACGCGCTCACGCTCGAGTAGATGACGAGGCCCACGATGGTCAGCACCGCCAGCACGCCGACGATCACGGAGCTCTGCACGATGACCTTGCGGCGCTTCGCCTTCTTGGCTGCCTCCTCGCGCATCAGCCGCGCGGTCTCCCGGGCCTCTTCACGACGGTCGCGCTTGGTGGGGCCGGCGGCCCCTCTCCCCGTTGCCATTCAGTTCATCCATTCGACGGCGGACATTCCTCATCGATCGTAGGGCTTCCTCCCTATGAACTGACTGTGGCGTCGCTGCACGGGACGCCCTCGTTCGGGTGGTTCCCTCAGGGTGAGCGCCTACCGCACCGCCGCAGCCGCCGCCGTCACCGACGGCACCGGCACGAGCCGCTGCAGTTGGGTGACGTGCGCCGGGGTCAGCTCGGCCAGCGTCGAGACCTCCAGGAGCTGCATGGTGCGCACGATCTGGTCGGACAGGATCTGGATGGTGCGGTCGACGCCGGCGCGGCCGCCCGCCATCAGGCCGTAGAGGTAGGCGCGACCGATGAGGGTGAACTTCGCGCCGAGGGCGTAGGAGGCGATGATGTCGGCGCCGTTCATGATGCCGGTGTCGATGGCGATCTCGGTGTGGTGGCCCACCTCCTGTACCACCTTCGGGAGGAGGTGGAAGGGGATGGGCGCGCGGTCGAGCTGGCGGCCGCCGTGGTTCGACAGCACGATGCCGTCGACGCCGAGGTCGACGAGCTTGGCCGAGTCCTCCACGTTCTGGACGCCCTTGACGACGATCTTGCCGGGGAAGAGGTCGCGGATGATCGCCAGGTCGTCGAAGCTGATGGACGGGTCCATCGCCGCGTTCAGCAGGTCGCCGACGGTGCCGCCGGTCGAGGAGAGGGACGCGAACTCGAGCTTGGGCGTGGTGAGGAAGTCGTACCACCACCACGGGCGCGGGATGGCGTTGACGATGGTGCCGAGGGTTAGCTGCGGCGGGATGGAGAAGCCGTTGCGCTTGTCGCGCAGGCGCGCGCCGGCGACGGGCGTGTCCACCGTGAAGAAGAGGGTGTCGAAGCCCGCGGCGGCCGCGCGGCGCACGAGCTCGTAGGAGATCTCGCGCTCGCGCATCACGTAGAGCTGGAACCAGTTGCGCCCGGTCGGGTTGGCGGCCTTCACGTTCTCGATGGAGGTCGTGCCGAGCGTCGAGAGGGTGAACGGGATGCCCGCGGCGCCCGCGGCTCCCGCACCGGCGGTCTCGCCCTCGGTCTGCATCAGGCGGGTGAAGCCGGTGGGCGCGATGCCGAACGGCAGGGCGGAGGGGCCGCCCCAGATCTCGCACGACGTGTCGACGACCGAGACGTCCTTCAGGATCGAGGGGTGGAACTCGATGTCCTGGAACGCCTGGCGGGCGCGGGCGAGCGACAGCTCGCCCTCGGCGGCGCCCTCGGTATAGTCGAACGCCGCCTTGGGCGTGCGGCGCTTGGCGATCCGCTGCAGGTCCTCGATGGTGAGGGCGCCCTGGAGGCGGCGCTTCTTCGCGTCCAGCTCGGGCTTCTTGAACTTCATCAGCTCGAGCAGTTCGGCGGGCTTGGGGAGTTGACGGGTGACCATGCGGTGGCTGCCTATCTGGTTTCGTGGAGGGACGGGGATTCGGTGCGGGTGGAGCCGGCGGCCGGCTCGGGGGAGGCATCGCGGTAGTAGCCGCTGATGTGGTCGTGGATGCGGGTGCGCGCGGCGGCGGGGTCGCCCGATCCGATCGCGGCGAGCACGGAGCGGTGCTCCGCACGCAACCGCGCGGCCATGGCCTCCCAGTCGGGGATGCGGGCCAGCCCGGCGAGGACGTAGCCCTCGATGGAGGTGCGGAGCCCGGCCATGGTCGCGGCGACGACCGCGTTGCCGGACGCCTCGGCGAGGGCCAGGTGGAACTGGGCGTCGAGCGCCAGGAACTCCTGCGGCGTGAGCGCCGGGTCGTCCATCGCGTCGAGCAGCTGTCGGGCGTCGGCCAGGTCGACGGTGGAGGGGCGCTCGGCGAGCTCCTCGGCGACGGCGGTCTCGAGCAGGAGGCGGGTGCGGACGACGTCGGCGACCGGGAAGCCGCTGGCCGCGACCTGCAGCCGCATGAGGGCCTGCATCCCGCCGACGGGTCGCGCGACGATGATCGCCCCCGAGCTCGGGCCCGAGCCGGTCTGCGTGCGCACGAGCCCCATGGCCTCCAGCACCCGGATCGCCTCGCGGACGCTGGAGCGAGCGACGCCGAGCTCGGCCGAGAGGGAACGCTCGGCCGGCAGGTGGTCGCCCGGGCGGAGGCGCCCGTCGACCAGGCGCGCCTCGATGTGGGCGAGCACGCCCTCCCAGGCCCGCGGCTCCGCGGTCATCGCGCCTCCTGTGGTCAGACCATGTGGTCGGACCACAGTAGCACGCGCAGCGCTCGCCTCCACTCCTCGAGGCGCCGGGAGGGGAGCCGAGGGGAGCCGCGCCTACTCGGCGGCCGGAGCCTCCCGGGCCAGCTCCACGTCTTCCACCCGCGAGCGCGGCATGGCGATGCCGGCCACGATGGTGAGAGCGGCGACGATCGCGACCGAGACGAAGACCGCGGTCGACGCGACCTGGACGGTCCCCGGGTCGTCCGCGCCGCCGGCGCTCGCGGCGATGATGCCGTTCGCGATCGCGCCGAAGACGGCGACGCCGACCGAGCTGCCGATGGAGCGGGAGAACATGTTGGTCCCGGTGACGACGCCCCGCTCGTTCCACGCGACGCTCGACTGGGCGGCGATGAGGGTCGGGGTGGCGACCAGGCCCATCCCGAGCCCGACGACGAAGCAGCTGATCGCGACGAACGCGACGCTCGGGTGGGTGGAGGTGGCGGCCAGCGCGATCGCGCCGACGATGGCGATGGAGGTGCCGAGCACGGCCGTGCTGCGGAAGCCGATGCGCAGGTAGAAGCGGCCCGAGAGGCTTGCGGCGATCGGCCAGCCGAGGGTGAGCGCGGCGACCGCGAGACCGGCGACCAGCGGGGAAGCGCCCGTCGTTGACTCCAGGTAGGTCGGCACGTACGAGGTGAGCCCGATCAGGATGGCGCCGATGCCGAGCGAGATCAGGGTGGTGGTGACGAGCAGACGGCGCGAGAAGACCCACAGCGGCAGGACGGGCTCCGCCGCCCGCCGCTCGACCAGCAGGAACGCGACCAGCAGCAGCCCGCCCAGCACGAAGGCGCCGATGCTCCACACCGAGTCCCACGCCCACGCCTGGCCGCCCTCGAGCACGGCGAGGATGAGGAGGCTCATGCCGACCGTCAGCAGGGAGGCGCCCGCGTAGTCGATGCGGTGCGGGCGGCGCTCCACGTTCTCGTGGAAGTTGCGCGCGAGCATCCACGCGGCGAGGAGGCAGAGCGGGATGTTGACGAAGAAGATCCAGCGCCACGACACGAACTGCGAGAACACGCCGCCGAGCGTCGGGCCCACGACCGAGGAGATCGCCCAGACGCTCGCGAGGTAGCCCTGCACCTTCGCGCGCTCGGCGATCGTGTAGATGTCGCCGGCGATGGTGATGGCGATCGGCTGGATGGCGCCGGCGCCGAGGCCCTGCACGACGCGGAACGCGATGAGCGCGGGCATGCTCCAGGCGACGCCGCAGAGGATCGAGCCGAGCAGGAACAGGCCGATGCCGATGAGCACGAGCGGCTTGCGGCCGACGGTGTCGGCGAGCTTGGCGTAGACCGGGACCGACACGGCCTGCGCGAGCAGATAGACGGAGAACAGCCAGGGGAACTGCGAGAACCCGCCCAGGTCGGACACGATCGACGGCACGGCGGTCGCGAGGATCGTCGAGTCGATCGCGACGAGCCCGGTCGTCAGCATGAGGGCGATGAGGACGGGGCCGCGCTCGGAGCGGAAGCCCACGCTTGCGCGGGTGGGTTGGTTCACACGTGTGAACAACGCGAGGAGGCTCGCACCATTCCCGACTTGACGTGAAAGAAGGAGGAGCGCAAACTCTGAAACATGTCTTTCAGATCGCCCGAACGCCGCACGGTCAGCGACCCGCGCGCCCTGCGCGCCCTGGCCCACCCGCTGCGGCTCGCGCTGCTCGACCACCTCATGGCGTTCGGCCCGCGCACGGCCAGCGAGTGCGCGGAGGTCGTCGGCTCGACCCCCTCCAACTGCAGCTACCACCTCCGCGCGCTCGCCCGCTTCGGCCTCGTCGAGCCGGTGGAGGCGGAGGACGGGCGGGAGCGGCCCTGGCAGTCCACCGCGACAGGCCTCGCCTTCGGGCGCACCGACGACCCGGGCTTCCGGCTCGGCGCCGACACCGCGGAGCGCCTCCTCGCCGACCGGCAGATCGACGACGAGGCGGCGCTCGCCCACCGGGCGCTCGCGCAGCGCGACGATCAGCCGGAGGAGTGGCGCGACGCGAGCATGCTCTCGGGCTACGCCCTCCGCCTCACCCCGGAGGAGCTGCGCGAGCTGGGCGGCAAGCTCGATGCGCTCATCCGCCCCTACATCGGCCTCACCCGCGCCGACCCGCCGGAGGGGAGCGACGTCGTGGCGCTCCACCTGAGCGCGTTCCGCCACCCCGACGCCCTGCGGACGGCGACGACCGACGTGGACGCGGAGATCCCCGAGGACCGGTCGTGACCTCCCGCTCCCCGCTCTTCCGCCGCGACTACGCCCTGATCTGGACGGCCGGGCTGGTCTCCGACACCGGCGACTGGCTGCTGATGATCGCGCTGCCGCTGTTCGCGTTCGCGGCGACCGGCTCGGCGCTCGGCGCCTCCACGGTGTTCCTCGTCGAGCTGGTCCCGATGCTGCTGCTCGGCACCTTCCTCGGCGTGCTCGTCGACCGTTGGGACCGCCGGCGCACGATCATCGTCACGGCGCTGCTCCAGGCCCTCGCCCTCCTGCCCCTGCTCGCCGCGTCGGCCGACCGGATGTGGATCGTCTACACGGTCGCCGCCGTGGAGGCCTGCCTGGGCGCCGTCATCAACCCTGCACGGCAGGCGCTCGTCCCGAGCTTGGTCGAGCCGGACCAGCTCGCCCGCGGCAACGCCCTCATCGCCGTCAGCGACAGCATCGCTCGGCTCGTCGGCTCACCGCTCGGCGGCATCGCGTTCGCCGCCGGTGGCCTGCCCGGCGTCGTCATCGCCGACGCGGCGACGTTCCTCGCGACCGCGGGCCTGGTCGCCCTCATGCGCCGTCGGCCGTCCGCCGCGCACGGCGACGAGGAGGCTCCCGTCGACACCGAGCGCCGGCTCCTGCGGGAGTGGGCGGAGGGGCTGGCCCTCATCGCCCGCTCCGGCACCCTCCGCACCCTCGCCGGGATCACCGCGCTCGGCAGCGTCTCCCAGGGGCTCTTCCTCGTCCTCTTCATCGTCTACGTCACGCAGGACCTCGGCGCGGGGGATGCGGGGGTCGGCCTCCTGCGCGGCGTCCAGGCCATCGGGGGAGTGCTCGGCGGGCTCCTCTCCGGGATGCTCGTGCGCCGGCTGAGCCCCCGCGCGCTGGTCGGCGCCGGCTACCTCGTCTTCGGCGTGCTCTCCCTGCTCACCTGGAACCTGGCCCCCGTCACCACCGCCCTCGGGCTCTACGCGGGCCTCTTCATCGCCATGGGCATCCCGGCCGTCGCGACGGCGACCGGCGAGATCACCCTGGTGCAGACCGGGACCCCGCCGCATGCGCTCGGCCGCGTCATCGCCGCCCTGACCACCGTGTCCGGCGCGGCCCAGGGGGTCGGCCTCCTCGCCGGCGGGCTGCTCGCCGAGCGGTTCGACGTCGTCGCGATCCTGGACGGGCAGGCGGCGCTGTACCTGCTGTGCGGGGTCATCGCGATGGTGTTCCTGCGCCCGCCCGCACCCGTTTTGCCGCGAAACCCGCCCGGATTGCCCGGCGTTTCGGAGATTCGCACGTAGGGTGTCCGTGTGTGGCGACTGGATAGGAAGAACGAGGAGGACCTCGCCGGGTCCGACCTCGCGAGCGACGACGCCCTGCATCCTGCCGTGAACTCGACCGCTCCGCACCAGCTGAGCCTCGGGGATCCGTCGCTCGTCGCCGGCAACATCGCCGACCCCGTGCGGGAGAAGTGGCGGCAGGAGATCGCCTCGATCGGCGGCGTCTCGCCGCTGCTCCACTTCGAGGACAGCCCCCGTGCGCGCATCGAGCTGAGCACGACGCACCCGGGCGGCCTGCCGCAGTTCATCACCGGCAAGAGCACCCTGCTGTCGAGCCTCATCCGCGACGAGCTGGCCCTGCGCACCGCGCGGGCGGCCGCGGGCGCCATCACGACCAAGGGGATCGAGCTGCGCTCGGTGCGCGGCATCGAGTCGGTCCACCTCGCGATCGGGCTCGCGCAGTGGCGGCACGGCGGGGACGAGTTCACCGCGCCGATCCTTCTGCGCCCGCTCGCGATCCGCCGCTACGGCCGCGACTTCGAGCTGAAGCTGAAGGGCCAGCCGTTCCTCAACCCGGAGCTCTCCCGCGCGCTGGCGGAGCAGTTCCAGATCACGCTCGATGCGGACGCGTTCGTCGCGCTCGCGCTGAACAACGGCGTCTTCAAGCCGCAGCCGGTGATCGACCGCCTGCGCGGCCTCACCTCCCACCTGCCCTGGTTCAACGTGCAGCCCCGGCTCGTCGTGTCGTCGTTCGCGGACGTGGCGCCGGCCCTGCGCGCCGAGGCGGAGGACCTGGACACGACCCTCCTGAACGCCCTCGCCGGCAATCCGTCGGCGCGCACGACCATCGAGAGCGCCTTCAACCCGGTCGAGCAGATCCGGCAGGACGAGCGCCCGCCCGCCACCGACACGTTGCTGCTCGACGCCGACGAGGAGCAGGAGACCGTGGTCGCGCAGATCGCGGCCGGCAACTCCCTGGTCGTCAAGACCCTCCCGGGCACCGGCGGCACGCAGACCGTCGTGAACGCGATCGGCGCGCTCGTCGCCCAGCACAAGCGCGTGCTGGTCGTGACCCCGCGTCGCTCGAGCCTCGAGGACATCGCGCAGCGGCTGGAGACGGTCGGCCTCCCGGGCCTCGCCGTCACGCCGCGCACCCTGCGCCGCGACCTGATCCAGTCGATCGGCCGCAACGAGAAGGCCACCCAGCCGCGCGTCACCGACGTGGACGAGGCGCTCGTGCGCCTCCGCAAGGTGCTGCTCGACTACCGCGCGGCCCTCGGCCGCCGCGACCCGGTGCTGAAGGTCTCGGTGCTGGATGCGCTCCGCGAGCTCTCCCGCCTGTCGCTGCTCCCGTCGCCGCCGTCGACGACCGCGCGCCTCGGCCGCAGCTCCATCGAGGCGCTGGCGAAGGATCGCGCGTCCGCGTCCGACGCGCTCATCCGCGCCGCCCGGCTCGGCGAGTTCCGCTACGGCCCGAACGACTCGCCCTGGTACGGTGCCTCCTTCACCACCACCGAGGAGGGTCGCGCCGCGCACGACCTCGCCAAGAAGCTCAATCGCGCCGAGCTGCCCCGTCTGATCGAGCGCGCGCGGGCGCTCATCGGCCAGACGCGGATGCGCCCGTTCGAATCGATCGCCGAGCTCGGCGTCTACCTGCGGCTCCTGCTCGACATCCGCGAGACGCTCGACCGCTTCACCCCGGCCGTCTTCGACCGCTCGCTCGCCGAGCTGATCGCCGCCACAGCCTCCCGCCGCGAGTCGGCAACCATGACGGGCGCCAACCGCCGCCGGCTGCGCAAGCTCGCCCTCGAGTACGTGCGACCCGGAGTGCACGTCACCGATCTCAACGAGAGCCTGCGGCGCATCCAGCAGCAGCGCATCCTCTGGAACCGCTTCGCCGTCGCTGGCGTCGTCCCCGAGGTGCCGGTCGGCATCGCCGACGTGCAGGTCGCCTACCAGCGCGTGGCCGAAGACCTCGCGCGCCTCGACATCCCGCTGCGCCGCACGGGCACCCCGCAGTCGCTCGCCGCCCTGCCGATCGAGGTGCTGACCCGCCAGATCGCCGGTCTCGCCGCCGAGTCGGAGGTGCTGGCCAACCTGCAGGAGCGCACCGCGCTGCTCGGGCAGCTGCGCGACCTCGACCTCGACCCGCTCATCCAGGACCTCTCGGTGCGGCACGTCCCGGAGTCGCAGGTCAGCGCCGAGCTGGAGCTCGCCTGGTGGCAGTCGGTGCTGGAGTCGCTGCTCGGCGCCGACCGCGCTCTCCTGAACGCCAACACCGGCGTGCTCGACCGCCTCGAGGCCGACTTCCGCCTGGTGGACGAGGCGCACGCCTCCGCGACGGGCAAGCAGCTGGCGTGGCTGCTGGCCGAGACCTGGAAGATCGGCATCGTCGACTGGCCGGAGGAGGCGGGAGCGCTCAAGAAGCTGCTCAAGTCGGGCCACCCGACGGCTGCCGCCCTCGAGGCCGCGGCTCCGCACCTCTCGCGCCCGCTGGCGCCCGTGTGGCTGGTCTCGCCGTACGAGGTCCCCCAGCTCGGTCCGGACCTCGCGTTCGACGCCGTCGTGCTCGTGGACGCGGGCGCGTCGACGCTGGCCGAGAACATCCCGGTCCTCCGCCGGGCGAAGCAGCTGGTCGCGTTCGGCGACCCGGTGACACAGACCCCCTCCCGCTTCGACATCGGCGTGCACGAGTACGGCACCTCGTTCGAGGGCGCGGTGGAGGACGTGGACGCGATGCACGCGGACTCGGCCCTCGCCCGCCTCTCCGAGCTCCTGCCGGTGTACACGCTGAAGCGCAGCTACCGCGCGGGCGGCGAAGACCTCGCCGAGCTCGTCAACCGCCGGTTCTACGGCGGGATGATCGACTCGCTCCCGTGGGCCGGAACCTACCTCGGCCACGGCAGCCTCGCGCTGCACTACGTGACCGGCGGCCAGGGGATGCCCGACAGCGACACCGGCGCGGTCGAGAGCACCGACGCCGAGGTCGCGAAGGTCGTGGAGCTGGTGCTCCAGCACGCGATCGAGCGCCCGCGCGAGTCCCTCATGGTCATCTCGGCGAGCGACCGCCACGCGGTCCGCGTCAACCAGGCCGTCCTCGCGGCCTTCGCCAAGCGCACCGACCTCGCCGACTTCATCCTCGGCGACCGGGCCGAGCCCTTCACCGTCGTCACCCTCGACCAGTCCGTCGGCCAGAGCCGCGACCGCGTCATCTTCTCCATCGGCTACGGGCGCACCCCGCACGGCCGCCTCCTGTCGAACTTCGGCGCCCTCGCCGAGCCCGGCGGCGACCGTCTGCTCGCCATCGGCATGACCCGTGCGCGCCGCGGCATGGACATCGTCTCGTGCTTCAAGCCGGAGGACATCGACGAGACCCGGATGCGCCACGGCATCGCCGCGCTCGCCCAGGTGCTGGGGGAGGCCGACGAGCTCCAGGCCGCCGCTCCCGAGCACCTGAGCCCCGACTCCGACCCGATGATCGTCGACCTCGCCAAGCGCCTCGCCCGCCGCGGCCTGGACGTGCACCTCGGCTACCGCGGCAAGCTCACCCTCATCGCCTCCCACGAGGGCCGCGCCGTCGCCGTCGAGACCGATGACGACGTCAACACCGGCAGCCTGCGCGAGTCCCTGCGCCTCCGCCCCGACGTGCTCCGCCGCCTCGGCTGGCACTACCTCCGCGTCCACAGCTTCGAGCTCTTCGCCGACCCGGATGCGGTGGCCGCCCGCATCGCCCGCCTCATCGGCGCGGGCGAGCCGGGCACGGAGACGGCGCCCATCACGATTCCGGCGTAGCCCTGCTCCTACCCTGGTAGCATCGCGGTATGACCAAGCTGAGTGTGAGCCTGTCGGACGAGGACGTCGCGTACCTCGACGGCATCGCCTCCGACCTCGCGGGCAACCGATCGGCCGCCATCCACACGCTGATCCGGCTCAAGCGGGAGTTCGACGCACAGGACGCCTACGCGCAGGCGTTCGACGAGTGGGAGGGCTCCGGAGAGCAGAGGCTGTGGGACCAGACCGCCGGGGACGGCTTGGAGAAGTGAGGCGCGGCGAGGTCTACGACGTCCAGCTCGACCCTGTCGTCGCGGGGGAGGCGGCCAAGCTGCGCCCGTGCATCGTGGTCAGCAACGAGGGAGCCAATGGGAGCGTGAGCAGACGGGGGCGGGGAGTGCTGACCTTCGTCCCGCTGACGTCCAACGTCGCCAGCGTCCACGAGTTCCAGGTGGCGGTGGAGGATCCGGACGACCTGGCGCTGATGGGTCTTGACCAGCCGTCGAAGGCGCAGGCCGAACAGGTCCGGGCGCTCGGCTTCCCGCGGGTCGGCCGCTATCGCGGTGTCACGCCGGCCTGGGTCATGCACCAGCTCGACGACGCTCTCCGGTTTCATCTCTCCCTGTGAGCGGCGGCTACGCTGAAGGGGTGACCGACCACACTC
>JAEWDJ010000035.1 GCA_023390155.1 Actinomycetes bacterium
GTCCACGACCCGGGTCGCGGCCGTCGGCGAGACCACCGCGGCGGCGCTCGCGGCCGCCGGCTACAAGGTCGATCTCGTGCCGTCGGAGGACAACTCCGCGCGCGGTCTCCTGGAGGAGTGGGAGGCCGCCACGCAGGGGGCCGTCCCGCTGCGGGTGCTGACCCTCCGCTCCGAGATCGCCAAGCCGTTGCTCACCGAGGGGCTGCGCCGCATCGGCCACGACGTGGAGTCCGTGGTCGCGTACCGGACGATCGGCGTCTCCGTGCCCGAGAACGTCGTGCAGGACGTGCACGACGGCCTGGTGCAGGCCATCCTCGTCACCAGCGGCTCGGTCGCCGAGCAGGTGCAGCTGCAGCTCGGCCCGGTTCCCGAGTCCACCCTGGTCGCCGCGATCGGCCCCCAGACCGCCCGCGACGCGCGCTCCTTCGGCCTGCGCGTCGACGTCGTCGCCGCGGAGCGCACGGCGGCCTCCCTCATCGAGGCGGTCGTCGAGGTGGCCCGCGAGCGCGCCTCCTCCTGACCGCCGCAGCGGCGCTCCCGGCCACCCGCCCGCCGAGCGGGCCCCCAGCAACGCAGGCGTAGGCTTGTGCGAGTGAGTGAGCAGCATCCCGTCATCCGCCCGCGACGCCTCCGCCAGACCCCGGCCCTGCGCCGGCTGACCGCGGAGACGCGGCTGCACCCGGCCGAGCTGATCCTGCCGATGTTCGTGCGCGAGGGGGCCTCCCAGCCCGTGCCGATCGGCTCCATGCCGGGCGTGCAGCAGCACAGCATCGACTCGCTCAAGCGCGCCGCGACCGAGGCCGCCGAGGCCGGCGTCGGCGGCGTCATGCTCTTCGGCGTCCCCGAGACGCGCGACGCGGTCGGCAGCGCGGCGACGGACCCCGACGGCATCCTCAACGTCGCCACCCGCGCGCTCGTGGAGGAGGTCGGCGACGCGCTGGTCGTGCAGACGGACCTCTGCCTCGACGAGTTCACCGACCACGGCCACTGCGGTGTGCTGGACGACGCCGGTCACGTCGACAACGACGCGACCCTCGAGCGCTACCGCGACATGGCCCTCGCCCAGGCGGAGGCCGGCTCGCAGCTGCTCGGCCTCTCCGGGATGATGGACGGCCAGGTCGCCGCCGTGCGCGACGCGCTGGACTCCGCCGGTCGCCACGACGTCGTCATCCTCGCCTACGCGGCGAAGTACGCCTCCGCGTTCTACGGCCCGTTCCGCGAGGCCGTCGACTCCCAGCTCTCCGGCGACCGCCGCGCCTACCAGCAAGACCCGGCCAACCGCCGCGAGGGCCTGCGCGAGGCGCGCCTCGACCTGGAGGAGGGCGCCGACATCCTGATGGTGAAGCCGGCCCTCAGCTACCTCGACGTGCTGAGCGACGTCGCCGCGATCAGCGACGTGCCGGTCTGGGCCTACCAGGTTTCGGGCGAGTACGCGATGGTGGAGGCCGCGGCCGCCCACGGCTGGATCGACCGTCGCCGCATCGTCGAGGAGACGCTGATCGGCGCCCGCCGCGCGGGAGCCGACGCGATCATGACCTACTGGGCGACCGAGGTGGCGGGGTGGCTGCGATGACCGACGGACGGAACACCGACGTGCAGGGCCTGGTCGACGGCGCCGCGATCGGCGACGTGAACCTCGCGCAGTTCGAGCGTGCGCAGCGGGTGATCCCGGGCGGCGTGAACTCGCCGGTGCGCGCGTTCCGCTCCGTTGGCGGAACGCCGCGCTTCATGGTGTCGGCGCAGGGCCCGTACATCACCGACGCGCAAGGTCGCGAGTACGTTGACCTCGTCGCGTCCTGGGGGCCGGCGATCCTCGGGCACGCGCATCCCGCCGTCATCGCCGCGGTGCAGGAGGCCGCCGCCAAGGGGCTCTCCTTCGGCGCCTCCACCCCGGCGGAGACCGAGCTGGCGGAGGCCGTGCTCGGCCGCGTGCCGTTCGTCGAGAAGCTGCGGCTGGTCTCGACCGGCACCGAGGCGACCATGACCGCGATCCGCCTGGCCCGCGGCTTCACCGGCCGCCCGCTGCTGATCAAGTTCGCCGGCCACTACCACGGCCACTCCGACAGCCTCCTGGCCGAGGCGGGCTCGGGGCTCGCGACGCTGTCGCTGCCCGGCTCCGCCGGCGTGACGGAAGCGACGGCCGCGCAGACCCTGGTGCTGCCGTACAACGACCTGGACGCGGTCCGCGCGGCCTTCGAGGCCAACGGGCCCGACATCGCCGCGGTCATCACGGAGGCCGCCGCCGCCAACATGGGCGTCGTTCCGCCGGACGCCGGCTTCAACGTCGCGCTCGCCGACCTCGCGCACGAGTTCGGCGCCCTGCTCATCCTGGACGAGGTTCTCACCGGCTTCCGGGTGAGCGAGGCCGGGTTCTGGGGCCTCGACCGCGGCTACACGCCCGATCTCGTCACCTTCGGCAAGGTCGTCGGGGGCGGGATGCCGCTGGCGGCGCTCGGCGGTCGCGCCGAGCTCATGGACTTCCTCGCCCCGACCGGCCCGGTGTACCAGGCGGGCACCCTGTCGGGGAACCCGGTCGCGGTGGCGGCGGGTCTCGCGACGCTCGCGCACGCCGACGAGGCGGTCTACGACCGGCTCGACGTCGTCGCCGAGACCGTCTCCGCCGCCGTCTCGGACGCCCTGGCCGCGGAGGGCGTCGCCCACCGCGTGCAGCGGGCCGGCAACCTGTTCAGCTTCGTCTTCGGCGACTTCGCCACGGCTCCGCGCACCTACGCCGAGGTGCAGACGCAGGATGCGTTCCGCTACCGCGCGTTCTTCCACGCCATGCTCGACGCCGGCGTCTCGCTGCCGCCGAGCGTGTTCGAGGCGTGGTTCGTGAC
>JAEWDJ010000066.1 GCA_023390155.1 Actinomycetes bacterium
GCCCCGAGCCGGCGGTTCAGCCCGTAGACCGGCTCGCCCGAGGCGATGGCGGCGTCGACGACCGCGCGGGAGGCGGCGAGCGTCTCCCGCGCCTCCGGGGTCAGCTCCACGCGGGCGCCGTCGGCGATGGCCGCGATGTCGTCGGGCACCGGCGCCGTGGCGCCGAGACGGACCGGGGCGGCGGTCATCAGAAGTCCAGCAGGTTGCGGCGGAGGCCGCCGTCTCCCAGCTCGCTGCGGAGCAGGCCACGGCGCCGCAGCGCGGGCACGAGCGGGTCGAGGGTGCGGTGCACGTTCGCCGGGTGCACCTGGCCGGTGAACAGGAATCCGTCGCCGCCGACGGCTTCGCCGAGCTCGCCCAGGTGGTCCGCGATCTCGTCGGCGGTCCCCACGATCGCGAGTCCGTCCTTCTTCGCCCGCGTCTGGAGGATCTCGCGCAGCGTCGACCCCTCCGGCGCCGAACGCACGAAATTGTCGAGCGTGCCCTGGTTGCTGTTCGTGGTCAGCTCCGGCAGGGGCGCATCCAGGTCGAAGGTCTTGAAGTCCACACCGGTGAGGTAGGAGATCGACTGCAGCTGCTCGTCGATCGCCGCCTGGGTCAGCTCCGCGCGCGCGGCCCGCACGCTCGCCGACTCCTCCCGGTTGGCGGTGACGATCGGCTGCACGACGAAGAGCACCTTGATCGCGTCCGCGTCCCGGCCGTGCTCGACGGCGACGGCACGGATGCTGTCGCGGTACTCGCGCATCCGCTCGGGCGTCGAGGCGAGAGCCAGGATGACGTCGGAGTTCTTGCCGGCGAAGTCGCGGCCCCGCCCGGACGCCCCCGCCTGCACCATCACCGGCTCCTCGGGCGCGGGCGCGGTGTTGAGCGGACCCCGCACGCGGAAGAAGCGGCCCTCGTGGTCGATCGTGTGCACCTTGCGGAAGTCGGCGAACACGCCGTTCGCAGCGTCCTCGACGATCGCGTCGGGCTCCCAGCTGCGCCAGAGCTTGCGGACCACGTCCACCCACTCGTCGGCACGGTCGTAGCGGAGGTCGTGTTCGACCTGCTTGTCGAGGCCGTAGTTCTGGGCGGCGAGGTCCGAGCCGCTCGTGACCACGTTGAAGCCGAGCCGCCCGCCCGCGAAGTGCTGGAGGGTGCTGAGCAGGCGCGCCGCCGTGAACGGCTCGTAGAAGCTGGCGCTCAGCGTCGGCACGATGCCGAGCCGGCTGGTGGCGCCGAGCAGGTAGGGCACGAGCGGCAGCGGGTCGTGCTTGGGGACGAAGCGCGCCGCGGCCAGGTTGACCTCGGCGGAGCCGCCGTAGGTGTCCGGGACCGTGACGCCGTCCTCGATGATGAAGAGGTCGAGGCCGCTCGCCTCGAACGTCCGCGCGGCATCCTGGTAGATCGGCGGCTGTCGCCAGTCGTACCCGATCCCGTAGGTCGGGTCGCCCCAGCCCTGCACGCCGAAGCCCGCGCCGAGGAACCAGCCGAAGTGAAGCAGTGCCATGTGTCTCTTTCGTCCGCGTCAGTCCGCGTCGACGCCGGAGGCCTGCAGCCAGAGCGGGTCGAACGCCTTCGTGAGGTAGTTGATGCCGCCGTCGGGGGCGATCGCCACGATCACCGAGCCCTCCGGCGCCCGCTCGGCCACGCGGAGGGCCGTCGCCACCGCGAGCCCCGAAGACGGGCCGAGCAGGAGGGCCTCCTCGGCGGCCAACCGCCGCACCGTACGGTACACCTCGGCGTCCTCGATCGTGTGGACCTCGTCCACCACGGCGTGATCGAAGGTCTCGGGCCAGAACTCCCGCGGCCACGCGCTGCCGACGCCGTCGACGAGGATGCGACCCGCGGGCCCGCCGCCGTAGGTGGAGCCGACCGGGTTCGCGCCGTAGACGCGCACCGCGCCTCCGGTCACGTCCTTCAGGAACCGTCCGGTGCCGCTCACCGTGCCGCCAGTGCCGATGGACGCGACGAAGTGGGTGACCTGCCCGCCGGTCTGACGCCAGATCTCGGGGCCGGTGCCGCGGTAGTGGGCGTCGGGGTTGGCGATGTTCGCGAACTGCGCGGGGCGCCACGCGCCCGGCGTCTCCGCCGCGATCCGGTCGGCGACCGCGCGCGGGTTCGCCGGATCCGCCGGCTCGGCCTCCCAGTCGGCCTCGACCAGGCGGGCACCGTAGGCGGCGAGCACCTTGCGCTTCTCGTCCGAGATGTCGGCGGCGTGCACGATGACGACGGGATGCCCGGTCAGCCGCCCGATGAGCGCCAGCCCGATGCCGGTGTTACCGGAGGTCGCCTCGACGATGGTCGCGCCGGGCGCCAGCGCGCCGGAGGCCTCGGCGGTGCGGATCATGTTGAGGGCGATGCGGTCCTTCGACGAGCCGCCCGGGTTGCGCCCCTCCAGCTTGACCAGCACGCGCGCGCTCAGGCCGCGCGTGAGCGTGTGGAGCTCGACCACGGGCGTGTTGCCGATGAGCGCCGCGACGGAGTCGCACACCTCGACCTCCGGCAGGGCGCCGGGGAGGTCGGAGGGGCGGAGGTCGAGCGTGGTCATGGAGGGAGACTAGGCGCTCCGCCTGAGAGGCGCACGCCTGTTGCCGCGTATTACAGGCTCGCGGGGCTCAGGGGGGCGGGGCTCAGGCGCCTGAGCTCAGACGCCCATGGCCACCGGACGATCCGGGTCGTTCGACCAGGCGGAGAACGACCCCGGGTAGAGCGCGGGCGTCGGAAGCCCGGCGACCTCCATCGCGAGCACGGTGTGCGCGGCGGTGACGCCCGACCCGCAGTACACCGCGACCTCCGTCTGCGGTCGCACGCCGAGCGCGGCGAAGCGGTCGGCGAGACGCGCCGGGGAGAGCAGGAGGCCGTCGCCGTCC
>JAEWDJ010000083.1 GCA_023390155.1 Actinomycetes bacterium
GGCTGGGGAGCAGCGCCGTCGACGGCAGCCTCGCCGCGGCGATCGCCCCGCTCGGGTTCCTCGACGCGCGGTCAGGCGCGGGTGCGGCGACGCTGGATGCCCTGGAGCGGCAGCTCACGGTCGACGACGGCACCCATCGCTACCTCGGCGACACGTTCTACGGCGGAGGTCAGTGGCCGCTGCTCAGCTGCTTCCTCGGCCTCGCCCAGCTCGCCGCCGGAGCGCGGGGCCGCGCCGAGGAGCTCTACTCCTGGGCTGCCGGAACCGCGACGGCCGCCCTCGACCTCCCTGAGCAGGTCGGCGACCATCTCATCGCCCCGCGGATGCGCCAGGAGTGGATCGACCGCTGGGGAACGGTCGCGACACCGCTGCTCTGGAGCCACGCCATGCTCCTGCGGCTGGGCGCGGCTCTCGACGCCACTCTCGACGCCACTCTCGACGCCGCGGTCCTCTCCGCGTCCACTCCCGTCTCCGCCCTCCAGGAAGGACTCCTCCGATGATCCGCCACCGGCCCGCCGGCTCCGGCCATCCCTACTCCGTCGACACCGAGCAACGGTGGCCGGTCGTGCCGGAGGTGGGCTCCACCGCAGCGCTCGGCGTCCGCGCCGACGCCTCGGTCACCGAGGTCTCCGTGGAACTGGTGTGGAAGCCGGAAGGCGGCGACGCGGAGTCCGTCACCCGTCCGCTCGAGCGAGTCGCGACGACCTCTCGCGGTCGGGTCACCGACGGCGGCCACCTCGCCTCGGCCCAGGCTCGGCTGGCCCGCGCCGCCGGGGGCTGGCAGGTGGTGACGCCCGAACTGCGTGGCGGCGGCGAGTACCGGTACCGGTTCGGCGCGCGCCACGAGGACGGCCGCGTGGAGCGCACGCGCTGGTTCGCCTTCCGTGCCGCGGGCTGGCGCGCGGCCCCCGACGCGGTCGTGGCGACCGGGGTCTCCCGCGTCGTGTCCGGAACGGTCGAGGTCTTCGACGACGGCGAGCGCGTCCACCGCGTCCGGTTCGCCCTGCCACTGCGGCCCGACGAGCACGTCGCCGGGCTCGGTGAGCGCTTCGACGCCGTCGACCAGAGGGGGACATCGCTCGACTCGGTGGTCTTCGAGCAGTACAAGAGCCAGGGCGCCGAGCGCAAGACGTACCTCCCGATGCCGTTCGCCCATGTGGTCGGCGGCGACGGCTGGGGCTTCCACGTCGACACCTCGCGCCGGGTCTGGTTCGATCTCGGCGAGTCGGACGCGGCGACGATGGTCGTGGAGGCGGAGACCGGACCCGACGGCGCGTTGCCGGTGCGCTTCTTCGACGGCGACCCCCACGCCGTCCTGAGCGGGTTCCTGGACGGCGCCGGCCGGGCGGAGGAGCTCCCGGCGTGGGTCTTCCGTCTCTGGGCGAGCGGCAACGAGTGGAACACCCAGGCCGAGGTCATGCGGCAGATGGACCTGCATCGCGAGCACGACATCCCCGTCGGCTCGGTCGTGATCGAGGCGTGGAGCGACGAGAGCACGTTCACGGCGTTCCGCGACGCGCGCTACACGGTCAGCGAGGACGGCGCTCCGCACCGGCTGGCCGACTTCGAGTTCCCCGCGGAGGGGGCGTGGCCCGATCCGAAGGGGATGGCGGACGAGCTGCACGCGCGGGACATCCGCCTGCATCTCTGGCAGATTCCGCTGCTCAAGATGCGCCCGCATCCGCAGGGACAGGCCGCGGCCGACGCCGCCGCCGCGATCCGCGAGAGGGTGCTGATCACGGAGCCCACCCCGTCGGGCGGACAACGACCGTACCGCAACCGCGGCTGGTGGTTCCCTCTCGCTCTCATGCCGGACCTCACCGACGAGCGGGCGGCGCGATGGTGGACCGACAAGCGCCGTTATCTGGTCGAGGAGATCGGCGTCGACGGCTTCAAGACCGACGGCGGCGAGCACGCCTGGGGCGCCGAGCTGATCTACGGCGACGGTGGGCGCGGCGACGAGCGCAACAACACGTTCCCGGTCGCGTACGCGGCCGCCTACGGTGAACTGCTCCGCTCGGCGGGCAAGGCTCCTGTGACCTTCAGTCGGGCTGGTTTCACCGGGTCGCAGGCGCACGGCGCCTTCTGGGCCGGCGACGAGAACTCGACCTGGGACGCGTTCCGCTGGTCGATGAACGCCGGACTCTCCGCGGCGGCGAGCGGCATCGTGTACTGGGGCTGGGACATCGCGGGGTTCTCCGGTGAGATCCCCGACGCGGAGCTGTACCTGCGGGCGATGGCGGCGAGCGTCTTCGTGCCGATCATGCAGTACCACTCGGAGTTCAACCACCACCGCACCCCCTCGCGGGATCGCACCCCGTGGAACATCGCCGAGCGTACGGGCGACGAGCGCGTACTCCCGGTCGTCCGCTCGTTGGTCGCGCTGCGCGAGCGGCTGGTGCCGTACCTCGTCGAGCAGGCCGCCGCGACCGTCCGCACCGATCGCCCCCTGATGCGTCCCCTGTTCTTCGACCACCCCGGCGATCCCGAGGTCTGGCAAACGGCGGCCCAGTGGATGCTGGGGGACGACCTGCTCGTCGCTCCGGTGCTCCAGCCCGGTGTCGAGAGCTGGCCCGTCTATCTGCCCGCGGGGGAGTGGGTCGACGTGTGGACCGGGGAGCGCCACGACGGCGGTCGGACGGTCCGGGCCGCGGCGCCGATCGACCGCATCCCCGTCTTCGCCCGGGCGGACGCGCCGGCGGACCTACGCGCCCTCTTCGCGGGATGACCACCGCCCTCGGGGCGTTCGACGCCTACACCGCGCGACTCGCCGAGTGGGCGCGCGGCGACGACCGCGTGCTCGGCGTGCTGCTGCTCGGGTCGGGAGCCGACCCTGACCGGGTGGACGCCTGGTCCGATCACGATATCGCCGTGATCGCGACGCCGGAATCGGTGGAGGCGCTGCGCAGCGACCTCTCCTGGTTGCCGGACGCGTCGGAGGTCGTCACCGTCGGCCGGGAGTGGCACGACGGCTTCAAGGCGCTCTACGCGGACGGGCGGGTGGTCGAGTTCGCGGTGACCGATCCTCTCGGCTTCGAGACCTTCCCCGTGACACGCGCGAGGGTCGTCCACGACGTCGGGCCTGTCGCGGGCGTGCTCGCGACGTCGCGAACGGGGACGCGCCCGCGCGCGCTCACCGACCCCGCCGCCGCGGCGGCCGTGCTGCTCGTGGAGCTCGTCGTCGGGGTGGGCCGGGTGCGCCGAGGAGAGGTCGTCAGCGGCGGCGACGTGATCAGGTCCGAGGCGGTGCGCACGTTCGCCGACCTGGTCGTCGCGCGCCGAGGCTCGGCACATCCCGACCCGTTCGACGGGTTGCGCCGATTCGAGACCGTGGCGCCCGAGCTCGCTCGGCGCCTGGCCGAGGTCGTGGCGCGTGACGCCGAGTCGGCGGCGCGCGGCCTCCTGGAGCTGGCGGAGGAGGCGCTCGCGCCCGGGTGGGCGCAGTGGCCTGAGGCAGGGGTGCGTGCGGTGCGCGCCCGCCTGAACTGGGAGGACTGACCCGCTCCTGTCTCGCCCGTGCCCGGCGCTAGAGTGACCGCATGGCCGCAACGACCGTCGTGGAGCGCACCGAGCGCATCGCCGCGACCCCCGAGGAACTCGCCCGTCGCATCGCCGACCTGCCCGGCTGGGTGGACTGGTCGCCCTGGGAGGGGCTCGATGGCGCGCTGAACCGCGAGTACGGCGGCGAGCCGGGCACGGTCGGGTCGAGTTATGCCTGGTCGGGCAATCGCAAGGCGGGCGCGGGGCGGATGGAGATCACCGCGATCGACCCGGACGGCGTCGGCATCGCGCTCGACTTCACGAAGCCGTTCCCCTCGAGCAACCGCATCCGGTTCGTGCTGACCCCGGAGGGCGACGGCACACGGGTGATCTGGCGGATGGAGAGCCCGCGGACGCTCATGACCCGGCTGTTCAACGTCGAGAAGCTGGTGGGCAAGGACTTCGAGAAGGGTCTGCGCCAGCTGAAGCAGGTCGTGGAGGGCTAGCGGCCCGTCGTCCGACGCCGCGTCCGTTGCACGCCGCGGTGTCGTCTCCGCGCGTCTGTTGACAAGTGGACAACTATGGACATATGGTCTTCATGTTCATAGTTGTCCACGTACAAGGAAGTACCTCGTCAATGACGCTCGAATCGATGAAGATCGCCGTGGTCGGCAGCTACGGCGCCGGGCTGACCATGCGCGTCCCGCGCTCGCCGGAGGCCGGCGAGACCGTCAGCGGAGGCGTCTTCGACTCCGGCCCCGGCGGCAAGGGCTCGAACCAGGCCGTCGCCGCCGCCCGCCTCGGCGCACGGGTCAGCCTCCTCACCGCCGTCGGCGCCGACGACTTCGGCCGGGCCGCGCACGAGCTGTGGGCCGCCGAAGGGGTGGATGCGAGCAAGAGCCTCGCCGGCCGCGGCGCGACGATGGTCGGCTTCATCCTGGTGGAGCCGACGGGGGAGAACCGCATCGCCATCGCGCCCGGAGCCCTCGACGAGCTCGACGCCGCCGCGGTCGACGGCTTCCGTGACGAGATCGCCGCGGCGGACATCCTGGTCGTCTCGATGGAGATCCCGCTCGAGGCGGTCGTCCACGCCCTGCGCACGGCGCGGGAGGTCGGCACCCCGACCCTCCTCAACCCGGCGCCCGCCCGCGCGCTGCCCGACGAGGCCTGGCCCCTCATCGACATCATCACCCCCAACC
>JAEWDJ010000084.1 GCA_023390155.1 Actinomycetes bacterium
GCGTTGCCCCCGGCGAGCACGCGGGCGCCGCGCTCGACGGCGTCGCCGACGAGGGCCTGCATGGTGGCGACGGCGCGGTCGTCGATGAGCGGGCCGATGGTGACGCCCTCCTCGGTGCCCGGGCCGATCTTCATGGCGACGACCTTGGCGGTGACGCGGCGCGCGAACTCGTCGGCGACGTCCTCGTGCACGATGAAGCGGTTGGCGGCGGTGCACGCCTGGCCGATGTTGCGGAACTTCGCGAGCATCGCGCCCTCCACCGCCTTGTCGAGGTCGGCGTCGTCGAAGACGACGAACGGCGCGTTGCCGCCGAGCTCCATGGAGGTGCGCAGCACGTTCTGCCCGGCCTGCGCGAGCAGCGCCCGACCCACGGGGGTGGAGCCGGTGAACGACAGCTTGCGCAGCCGCGGGTCGGCGATGATCGGCGCGGAAACCGCGCCCGACGTGTTCGTCTGCACGACGTTCACAACACCGGCGGGCACGCCCGCGTCGGCGAGCAGCTGGGCGAAGAACAGCGTCGTCAGCGGCGTCAGCTCGGCCGGCTTCACCACGACCGTGCAGCCGGCGGCCAGGGCCGGGGCGATCTTGCGCGTCGCCATCGCCAGCGGGAAGTTCCACGGCGTGATGAAGAAGCTCGGGCCGACCGGTCGCTGCGAGACGACCATGGTGCCGGTGCCCTCCGGATTCTGACCGTAGCGGCCGGCGATGCGCACGGCCTCCTCGGAGAACCAGCGCAGGAACTCGCCGCCGTAGGTGACCTCGCCGTTGGCCTCGGCCAGCGGCTTGCCCATCTCCAGCGTCATCAGCAGCGCGAAGTCGTCGCGGCGCTCCTGCAGCAGATCGAACGCGCGGCGCAGGATCTCGGCACGGGTGCGCGGCGGGGTCGCCGCCCAGGCCTCCTGCGCGGCCACGGCGGCGTCGAGGGCGCGGATGCCGTCCTCCGGGGTCGCGTTGGCGATGCGCTTGATCACACGACCGGTCGCCGGGTCCTGCACCCGGATCTGCTCGCGGATGCCGGCCTCCCAGACGCCGCCGATGAACAGACCATCAGGCACACGGGACAGGAGGTCCGCCTCGCGGGCAGACAGGGTGGATGACCCCTCCTCGCCCCGAGTTGGGCCGCTTCTTTCCTTACCGGTCATCCTCGATCTCTCCCTCGAGAAAAGCGTCGACGTCCGGCTTCGGCAGTGCTTGCTCCTTTCGCTTTCTCATGCTCGGCCGCCGATGGGGAGGTCGACCAAGTCTCCTTCGAGGAGCGAGCGCAAGTACTTCAGTGAGGAGGCCGCGAAAGCAAGCGAGTCTCCGCCATAGTGCTCCACGACGAGCGGGCCGGTGAAGCCCGCCCGCAGCGCGAGCGCGATCCCCGCACGGTAGTCGATCAGCCCGGATTCGAGGGGCGCGAACACACTCGCGGCCCGGCCGCCCGGCAGCTCGATCCGCACCGCGTTCTTGGCGTGCCAGTACCGGATCAGGGGCGCGAGGCGCTCGACGGTCTCATACCAGGTCTCGGTCAGCGGCCACGATGGGCGGATCAAATTGCCCAAGTCGGGGTTCATCCCCACGTTGTCCCTGCCGATCAGCTCGAGCAGGCGGAGGCTGTCGGCGGAATCGTGGACCAGGGTCCGCTCGTGCATCTCCAGCGACAGACCGATCCCCTGATCGGCCGCTTCGTCCGCGAGTTCGCGGAGGTCGTCGGCCACGCTGACGAACTGCTCGGGGGTGTGCACCGCCGGCTGGTCGATGTCCGCCCAGAGCGGGCGCCCTCCGGGTATACGGCCGCGCGGAGGGCGGGGATGCAAGCCGACGCTCATGTGGGTGAGACCGAGCCGGGCGCTGTTCGCCAGGCTCGTCCGGGCCCAGCGCAGGCCGGCCTCGCGCTTCTCCGGAACATGGAGTTCGATACCGATCACGGACGAGCCGACCGCGGTCATCCCCGCATCGGCGAGGGCGGCGGCAAGGGTATCCACCCCCTGCTCGTCCAGTTCTCCCAGCGGTACCCAGAGGTCGCTGAGGTCGACGTGCGCATAGCCCGCACGGCCGAGAAGGCGCAACTGCGCCGCCCAGTCGTCCGCGTGCGTGAGCAGGGGCGACGCCGCGCTCGACGGGATCAAGCCGGTCGAGGCGGCGATGACGAGAGAAGACATGGCAGCTCCTGGGTCGTGTTCGAAGGGGTCAGGGACGGGAGGAGGCGCTGGGGGCGGGCCAGCCCAGGACGGCGCGGGCGGTTCCGCCGAGGATCAGGGCCCGGTCCTCTGGCGTGAGGTCGGCGTCTTCGCGGACGCTGAGAAGCGCTTCCGACCAGCTGTTCCAACCGAGGTCGATCGTCCAGTCGCTGGCCCACATGATGCGATGCGCGCCGAAGAGTTCCACGAGCCTGCGCAGCTCGGCCGCGATATCCGGGTACGGATACGGTTCGCGCGACAGGCGGATCATGTGGCACCACTTGAAGCTCACGTTCTCGAGGGAAGCGAGCTCATCGAGCAGTCGCAGTCCGGCACGACCCGGTTCACCGTCCGATCCCGGTCGGGCGGGCAGAGCGACCCCCATGTGGTCGACGATGAGAGCGAGCGCCGGGTGGCGGCGGGCGATCGACGCGAACAGGGCGATGTCGCCGGGGAGGTCGTTGCCGCTCAGCTGCAGGAACACCGGTACGCCGGCATCGGCGGCCGAACGGAAATAGCGTTCGAAGTCGCCGCGGCGGATGCGCTCCAGCAGGACGGCGCTCGCGGAACCGGACGGGGCGACAGCGGCCGGTGAACCCGGCCTGACCGGCAAGTGGGGGATCAGCCGCAGAGCGAGCCGCCCGCGCTGATCGCGCACGCGGCCGATGAGATCCTCCAGCTCGGGGTCGTCCGGGGAGACGCGGGCCACATAGGCGAAGCGCTCCGGGAACCGGCGGACGGCGATCTCGGACAACGGGGTCTCGTAGCGGAACACCGTGTCCGCCACGAAATGGCCGATCTGCGGCTCCTGCCGAGGGTTCGGCGAGACGTATTCGTCGATGATCACGGCGTCGACACCGACCGCGTCCATAGCGGCCAGCCCTTCCTCGAGCCCCACCATGTTGAGGTGCACCTGGCTGTCGACGATCTCCATGGCATCAGCATCGCAGGCGACCGGCGCGCGGACGGGAGCGCCCCGCGAATCTGGCACGCGCGCCCAACAGCCTGTCCGTGGCCAGCAATTGCATCACGCCATGCGATCATTACCGTCGCTGGAGATCCCACAGTTCGCCGATCCCGAAAGGCCGGTCATGCAAGTCCACTCCGTTATCGCCAAATCCCTCCGACGTGCAGGAGTGGACGTGGTCTTCGGCATCATGGGCGACTCCAACATGCAGTTCCTTGCAGGGTTCGCCGGACGGGAGGGGGGACGCTTCGTCCCGACGGTCCACGAGGGCGGCGCGGTCGGGATGGCGGACGGCTACGCGCGCTCCAGCGGCGCGGTCGGTGTCGCCTCCGTCACCCACGGGCCCGGCACGACAAACACCCTCACTGCGTTGACGGAAGCGGTCCGGGCGCGCAGTGCGCTCCTCCTCATGACGGCGGACACGCCTCCGGTGCGGGAGGACCTGCAGAACGCCCCTCTCGCCGCGATCGCGACGGCTGCGGGCGCCGACTACTGGCAGGTCCTCGCACCCGAGCACGTGGCCGACGACATCGCGATGGCAGTGGCGAAGGTCGCGACCACCCGCGTGCCGCTGGTGCTGAACATCCCCGCGGCACTGCTGCGCCAGGAGGTGGACTATGTCGAAGCGTCCGACCGCGGGGTGGCAGGCACGACGATCCGCCCCTCTGAGTCGGTCGTGGCAGCGGCCGCCGCCCTGATCGGCGCCGCACGCCGTCCTCTCGTCGTCGCGGGGCGCGGTGCCGTCGACTCGGGCGCACGCGAGTCGCTCATGCAGCTCGCCGACCGGCTCGACGCTCCGGTCGCGACGACCCTCCTCGCGCGCGACTACTTCGCGGGCGACGAGTTCGATCTGGGGATCTTCGGCGGCCTCTCGCACAGCGTCGCGCAGGAGGTCATCGACCGCGCGGACGCCGTGATCTTCTTCGGCGCCGGTCTGAATCCCTGGACCACCCAGGAGCGTTCCCTGCTCGACGGGAAGACCATCGTGCAGGTGACGACCGAACCGCGGTCCGTCGGCCGGTACACTCCGGTCGACCTCGCGGTCATCGCCGACGCGGGGGAGGCGGCTCGAGCGCTCCTGCAGGCGCTTCCGCGCCGGGAACGCGGCAGCGGATTGCGCACACCAGACCTGGCCGTGCGCCTCAGGGAGCGCGACCCGCGCTCCGACTTCGACGACGTCTCCGACGGCGAGACGCTGGACATGCGCACTGCCATGATCCGGGCCGACGAGATCTTGGATCGTGGGCGGAACGTCGTGACCGACTCGGGAAGGTTCAAGGTCGCCCCGTGGCGCTACCTCCATGTGGACGATCCGCGCGGCTTCACGCACACCACCAACTTCGGCTCGATCGGGCTCGGGCTCGCCACCGCTCTCGGCGTCGCGTTCGCCCGACCCGACATACCGACTGTGTGTGTCGCCGGCGACGGCGGCGCGATGATGAATCTGACGGAGTTCACCACGGCGGTGCGCGAACGTCTGCCGCTGGTCTTCATCGTGCTCGACGACGGCTCGTACGGGACCGAGTGGACCAAACTGCGGGACTTCGGGGAGGACCCGGCCTGGTCGCTGATGGCGTGGCCGGACCTCGCCGACGTGGCCACCGCCTTCGGCGGTACCGGGCGCACCGTGCGGACGCTGGAGGAGCTCGACGCCGCACTCGCGCTGGTGCCGTCGCTCGAGGGACCGCTCCTGATCGATGTGAAGGCCGACCCGACCGTGGATGTCGGGATGCTCTGATGCGCCGACCATGATGCTCCTCGCCGTCAGTCTCAAGATGTACTTCTCGCTCCAGCGCACGCTGGAGTGGAGCCGCGACGTGGTCGATGCGCTCGCCGGGTGGGACGGGGAGCGCGAGGGCGTCGAAGTCGCGGTCGTCCCCAGTGCTCCCGCGCTGCAGGCCGCCGCGGCCGTCCTGTCGCCGGCGGGCGTCCTCGTCGGTGCCCAGACGTGCAGCGAGCACGAGGTCGGCGCCTACACGGGTGAGATGTCCGCTGCGATGCTGGCGGAGCTGGGGTGCCGTTTCGTCGAAGTGGGCCACGCGGAACGGCGGCGGCTGTACGGCGAGACCGATGACGTCGTCGCCGCCAAAGTCGCCGCGATCCTGCGCAACGGTCTGACCCCTCTGCTCTGCGTGGGGGAGGAGGCGCGCACGGGCAGCGGCGACGCGATCGCGCGGTGCATCGCCCTGCGCTCCTCTGCCCTGCGGGCGGCCCGCGCCGAGGGGCTGACCGGCCGCGTCGTGGTGGCGTACGAGCCTATGTGGGCGATCGGCGCCGACCGGCCGGCGTCGCCTGAGCACGCGCGCTCGGTGTGCCGAGCACTCCGGGAGGATGCTCGCGCCGATCGGGCGTTCCCGGGCGAGGTCATCTACGGAGGCAGTGCGGGGCCCGGACTGCTCAGCGACCTGTTCCCCGATGTCGACGGACTCTTCCTCGGCCGGTTCGCGCACGACCCCCATGCCTTCGCCGCCGTCGTGCGCGAGGCAGCGTCGTTGCACAGGTGACCGGTCGTCGTGACAGTCCGGCAAACCAGGCCTTTAGAGACAACACCGTGTCTTAGCCGCGCAAGTGCGGCGGCCGTCGAATGGCGAGGCTTGTCCCAAGCGTCGCCGAGGCCGTCGGCTCGGGCCGCGGCCGCAGGATAGGAGAAGCGTTTTGGCTACCACACAGGCTCTCGGGAAGTCCCGAACCGGGCGTCGTGAAGACACGAGGTCCCGATCCGGGCGTCGCCCACGCACGAGCGGCGCTCGTTGGTACTTCGTGTTGCCGGCCCTGGCACTGTTCGCGTTCGCGGTGCTTTACCCATCCGTACAAGGCATCTGGTACTCGTTTCAACGCTGGGACGGGCTGGGTGCCGGCGGTACCTTTGACGGCTTCGCAAACTATGTCGCGATATTCACCGATCCTGCGTCGTCGGTCTGGATCCGCAACACCCTCGTCATCGCCGCCCTCGTCACCGTGCTGCAGATCGGGATCGGCCTGCTCCTCGCGCTCGGCGTCCACCGCCGGATCAAGAGCCGGCACGTGCTACGGCTCGTCTTCTTCGCCCCGGTGCTCATCGTCTCTGTGGTCGTCGCGTTCGTCTGGCAGTACATCTTCTCGCCGGCCGGCCCGCTCAACTCGCTGCTCGACGCCGTCGGTCTGGGGATACTCAAGCAGAACTGGCTGGGCGACCCGACGATCGCGATCGGCTGCATCGTCACCGTCATCGTCTGGCAGTTCGCTGGATATTCGATGGTCATCTTCCTCGCGGGCCTCGAGAGCGTCCCGGTGGAACTGGAGGAGGCGGCGCAGCTCGACGGCGCCGGCGTCTGGCAGCGATTCGTCACCGTGACGGTCCCCGCGCTGTGGCCCGCAACCACCACGAATCTGATGCTCGCGCTGATTCACGGCCTGACGGTGTTCGACGTGATCTGGGTGATGACACAGGGAGGACCTGCGGGCCAGACCGACTCGGTCGCCACCACGCTTTACCGCACGGCCTTCGCGTATGGGGACATTGGAAAGGCGACAGCCATGGGAGTCGCCTTCGCCGTCCTCGTCGGCGTCATCTCGTTCGTGCAGTACCGCTACCTCAACCGCCAATCCAGGAGGGCCTCGTGAATCGCTACACCTGGAGGACCGGAGTCCGCGAGGGCGCCATGATCCTCGTCGCGCTCGTGTTCCTCTTCCCGATCTACATCCTCGTCAACATGGCGATCCGGCTCCCCAGCGATCCGACCCCGGCGATTATCCCGACGGCGAAGCCGACATTGGACAACTTCTTCGCGGCCTGGACGGAGGGCAACCTCGGTTCGGCGTGGCTGGTGACGATCGCGCTGATGATCTCGAGCGTGCTGGTCATCGTGGTGGTGTCGGCCCTGGCCTCCTTCACGCTCGCCCGCGCGACGGCCGGCTGGTCGACGTGGCTCTACTACGTCTTCATGGTCGGGCTCCTCCTTCCCGTGCAGATCGCCATGGTGCCGCTCTACAAGAACATGGTGGCCCTCGGCCTGGCCGGTTCTCCGGTGGCGCTCTTCTTGCTCTATGTCGGTCTCCGGCTGCCGTTCTCGATCTTCCTGTACGTGCAGTTCATGCGGCAGCTGCCGGTGGAGTACGAGGAGGCGGCGACGATCGACGGAGCGAGCGCGTTCGGGGTCTTCCGGCGGATCGTCTTCCCGCTCATGCGGCCCGTGACCGGTGTCGTGGTCATCCTCAACGGTCTCTTCATCTTCAACGACTTCCTCTCGCCGCTGCTGTACCTGACCGGGACGAAGTACCAGACCCTGACGGTCTCCGTCTTCAGTTTCGTCGGCGAGTACACGAGCAATTGGAACCTCGTCTTCGCGGCTCTGATCATCGCCGCGCTGCCCATGCTGATCGTCTACTTCTTCCTCCAGCGGACCCTGATCCAGGGCTTCGCGTCGGGGATCAAGGGCTGACGTCGAACACGTCCGCCTGAACCGCTGCACCGCTAAACCCACCCCTCACGGAAAGGGATGTCACTGTGGACATCAAGAAGAAACTCGGAATCCTCGCCGGTGTGGCGAGCGTTCTCCTGCTCGCCGGGTGCTCCGGCGCGACCCCGGCGGCGACGTCGTCGTCGTCGTCGAGCGCGGCGGACGCCTACTCCGGCCCGCTCACGATCACGTGGAAGAACACGGAGAGCGCCGGGCTCAACGCCCTCCTCCCCCTCTACAAGAAGCTGCACCCGGGGCTCGACGTGACGGTGAGCGTCGCCGACAGTACGCAGCTCGCGTCGACCACGCGCACCCAGCTCAGCTCGGGGACCGCGTCCGACATCGTCTGGCTGTGGGCCGGTATCGGCAACCCGCTGTCGGTCGGGGTCATCGGCGGCGCCGGCTATCTCGCCGACCTGTCGAAGGAGCCGTGGGCCGGCACCTTCCCCGGCTACATCAACCCGCTGACGCAGTACAAGGGCGGTAAGACGGGGATGCTGCCGATGGACATCACGTCCTTCAGCACGTTCTACAACGACGACGCCATGAAGAAGGCGGGGCTGAAGCCGCCGACGACGTGGGACCAAGTCCTGACCTTCTGCAAGGCAGCCACGGACAAGGGCGTCTCCGCCTATGCGTTCGGTCCGGCGACGGTCAGCGACGCCCAGAACATCGTTTACAACCTCGCGCCAACACTGGTGTACGGCCCTGATCCCTCATTCACGAAGAATCTCGTGTCTGGCAAAGCGACGTTCTCCAACACCAGCGGATGGCTCACAACGGTGGACAAGTACAAGCAGATGCTCGACGCCGGGTGCTTCCCCAAGGATCTCACCGGGCTCACCATCCCGCAGGCGACGAAGCTCGTCGCCTCCGGGGGTGCGCTCGGCTATCCGACCGTCGGCTTCACACTGTCTTCCCTTCAGGCGGCCAACCCCAGCACTAGCTGGACCTGGGCGCCGATCCCGGCGACGAACGATGCGAAGAAGCAGTACATCACTGCGTCCGTGACGGGCGGACCCGGAGTGAGTGCTCAGGCGAAGAACAAGGCCGCTGCAATCGCCTTCCTGAACTGGCTCGCCGAGCCTGCTCAGATGAACCGTTATGTCCAAGCGCTGACCGGAACGGCTCCCTCGATCCCCAACAAGGAATTCGTGGCCGACTCCAATCTCACAGCCATGAACGGCTACATCCAGAACAAGCGGGCGGTCACATTCCTCAACCACTACTGGACGAATCCGGCACTGGAACAGACCATGCAGTCGAGCCTCCAAGCGATGCTCATCGGGTCTCAGTCACCCAAGCAGGTCCTCGCCAATATGACAGCTCATATCAAGAACTGAATCGGAACTTCTTTCGACGCTGGGGCGTAGGGCGGCAGATGCCGCGCTACGCCCCAGCCGCTAATGTGAGGGGCCGCACTACGAAAGCGATGAAGGGGAGGTAGCCATGGCCGATGCCTCGCACGAGACCGGTCGGCCGTCGAAGCGGGTGACCCACGCCGATGTCGCACGCGCCTCCGGTGTGTCCCGGGCGACGGTCAGCTATGTGCTGAACGACGTGCCCGGCAAGCAGATCTCCGAACGGACCCGCGAGCTGGTCCTGAGCAAGGCTCGTGAGCTGGGTCACCTCCCCTTCGCCCCGGCACGTTCGCTCCGGCTCGGCCGAAGCGACGTGGTGCTGGCCCTCGTCGGCGATTTCGGCCTGGGCTACGTGTCGAACCACATCCTCGCCGACCTCGACACCGCCCTGGCCGCGCGAGGCTACCTGGTTATCGTCCATCGATTCGACGCCTCGCTGCGGTCGATCCCGAAGCTGTGGGGCGCTGTGACGCCCGCCCTGGTCGTCTCGATGGGCGGGATGCTGGTCCCAGACTCCGATCAGCAGGTGATCGAGGGCACGGGCACGAAATTCCTCCGCCTGCACGGCGACGTCGATCACCGCAGCGCAGGCTCGCTCCAGGTGTCGTACCTGGTCGAGAAGGGCCACCGGCTCATCGGCTACGCTTACCCCAGCGCGGCCAACGTGCAGCTCGTGGCCAGGGAGAGGTTCGAGGGTGCCGCTCACCGGGCGGCAGCGCTCGGCATCGACGAGCTCGGACGGCGCCCGATCGACGTCGAGGACCCGTCGACGGTGACGGCGGCGGTGGAGGGGTGGCTGCAGGCCGGCACGACCGCGGTGTGCGCCCACAACGACGAGATCGCGATCATGATCGTCGAGGCCTTGCACGACCGCGGCGTCGACGTCGGGGCCGGCGGTGTGGCCGTCATCGGCAACGACGACATCCCGGCCGGACGCATGAACCTCACGACGATCCGGATCGACGCCGCGGCCTGGAGCCGGGATGTCGTCGACTCCGTCACGGCACTGCTCGACGGGACGGAGCAAGAGGTCTCCCCGCGCGACTATCTGCAACTCGTGGTCCGTAGCTCGGCATGACCCGGAGCAGTGACGGCGGTCGAAGGCTCAGCACATGCCAGAGGTCTCGTACTGCTCGATCACGGCCACCTTCGCCGCGCTGGCGCTCTGCGGGTCGAAGCGGTAGCCCAGCCACTCGCGCACGAGCCGGCGGGCGAGCTCGATGCCGACGACCCGCTGGCCCAGGCAGAGCACCTGCGCGTCGTTGCTGAGGATGCCGCGCTCGACGGAGTAACTGTCGTGCGCTACGACGGCCCGGACGCCGGGCACCTTGTTCGCCGAGATCGCGACGCCGAGCCCCGTGCCGCAGACGAGCAGGGCTCGATCGGCTTCTCCGCTGGCGACCAGCTCGGCGGCGCGGATCGCGACCCGGGGATACGCGGTGTGACCGTCCGCGTCGACTCCCACGTCCACGACACCGGACACGAGCGGGCTCACCTCCAGGTCGGCCTTCAGAACCGTCTTGTAGTCGTATCCGGCGTCATCGCTGCCGATGACGATCCGCAGAGCTTCCGTCATGTCCATGTCCTCCTTGTTGCCGACCAGCCGTCAGCCGTGCGAATGGGTACGGGAATCATCGATCGCGCCGCCTACGGCGCGAACCACGAGGGCGAACGAGTATGCGCCGGGATCGGGGTGGCCGAGGCTCTTCTCGGCGTGCGGGCGTGCCCTCCCCATGCGCGGAAGCAGGTCGGCGGTGGCGGCCCCCGCCGTTTCGGCGGCGCCGACGGCAGCGGCCCACGCGACGGCGAGAGGCAGCTGCTGCTTCTCGGTCAGGGTGGAAGCGAAGGGCACGAGTGCGTCGACCATGGTCTTGTCGCCGGGGGCTGCTCCGCCCGTGGACTGCACGCGCCGGGCTGCAGCGGCCGCACCCGCGGCGAGCTGTGCGGTCGTCGGGATGTCCAGGTCGCCGACCTGAGCGCCGAGCGTCTCGAGGATCAGGCCCCAGAGCATGCCGGAGGTGCCGCCCGCGCGATCGGCCCAGGCGGCTCCGGCCCGGGTGAGGACGGTCCCCGCCCCGGCACCACGGCGGATGGCGTCGCCGGCGGCTGCCGCCGCTGCGACGGCGCCGCGCTGCATGCCGATTCCGTGGTCGCCGTCGCCGGCGACTGCGTCGAGTCGGCCGAGTTCGTCGACATGACGGTCGATCGTCGCGCGCGCGGCCTCCAGCGCCTCGCCGACCAGCCGCGCCGCGACCCGGGAGGCGTCCGAGGCTGCCGGTACGACGTCTGCGAGCGCCGCAGACGGGTGCTGCGATGCGGCCGGTCGATGATCCGGTACCGGCAGGCGCTCCGGCGAGGTGCCATCCACCGATGGGCCGGTGCGATACGACGGAGTGCTCGCCGGCGCGCTCCAGAGCCGCTCGAGTTCCTCGTCCAACCAGCAGACGGTGAGAGACAGCCCTGCCATGTCGAAGCTGGTCGTGAACTCTCCCACCTCCGTGAAAGCCAGTTCCACGCCGGCCGCGGCGAACGCTTCGGCGACGGAGCCAAAGAGCACGAACAGCTCCTCGTACTTGACCGAGCCCAGTCCGTTCAGGACGACCAGCACCCTGCCTCCCGCCGGTGTCCCGACATCCTCCGGGAGCTCGGCCAGCAGCGATTCCACCAGCAGGGCGCCGAGTTCATCGGCCCGCGGAACCGGGGCCTCGTCGATGCCGGGCTCGCCGTGGATTCCCATACCGATCGCCATCCGGCCCTCGGGAACGGTGAACAGCGGCGCGTCGGCGCCGGGAAGCGAGCAGCCGCCGAACGCCACGCCCAGCGACCGCGTGCGATCGTTCGCGCGGCGGGCGACGATCGTGACCTCGTCGAGTGAGCGCCCCTCCTCCGCTGCGGCGGACGCCACCTTGTAGACGATCAGGCCGCCGGCGATGCCGCGTCTCTTCTCCCGTTCGGCAGGGGACGCGCTGGAGATGTCGTCGGTGACCCAGACGGTCCTGCTGTCGATGCCGTCCGCGCGGAGCCGATCCGCCGCCGCCGTGAAGTTGAGCACGTCGCCGGCGTAATTGCCGCAGGCGAGGAGGACTCCTCCGCCGTTCTCAGCGGCACGGGCGACGCTGTGCACGGCGTGCGCGCTCGGCGATGCGAACAGGTCTCCCATGGCTGCGCCGTCCGCCAAGCCGGGTCCGACGAGCCCCGCGAAGGCCGGGTAGTGGCCGGATCCGCCACCGATGACGACGCTCACCCGGCCGGGGCGCGACGGCCGGGCGCGCACGACCCCGCCCTCGACTCCGCGGACGAAGCTGCTGTTCGCGGCGAGGAAGCCGGCGCGGAGTTCTCCGGCGAATTCGGTCGGGTCGTTGAACAAGCGGGTCATGCTCCGATGCTCCCCGCGACCGCGGGACACGGGCTATGACGTCTGCGACACTGCGGCGACGGTGCGCGCCAAGGTCGTCGGCGTGGTTGTCGCGTACGTCCAACCGCCTGTCAGGGATATGCGCGAACGACCTCCGCCGCCGCGGGTTCGATGGGGGCATGACGCACACAGAAACCTATGAAGCCGGCCTCGAGATCCGCCGCGCGGTGGTCGGCGACGAGTATGTCGATCGTTCCCTCGCGGCCGCCAACGACTTCTCCCGCCCTTTGCAGGAGCTCGTCACCCAGTACTGCTGGGGAGAGATCTGGACGCGCGAGGAGCTCCCGCGCGCGACCCGCAGCATCGTCAACCTCGCCATGATGACGGCGCTCAACCGCCCGCACGAGCTGGAGCTCCACGTGCGCGGTGCCCTCAACAACGGGGTCAGCGTGACGGAGATCCGGGAGGTGCTCCTGCAGGGGACGATCTATTGCGGAGTCCCCGCCGGGCTGGACGCGTTCCGGGTGGCGCAGAAGGTCTT
>JAEWDJ010000104.1 GCA_023390155.1 Actinomycetes bacterium
GTGTTCCGCAGCACCGCGCCCGGCGCCGACTACGGCACCGTCGCCTCCGTGCCGCTCGCCGAACCGTCGGCGAAGCGCACCTCCACCGGCCTGCCCTGCGACCGCGTCTACGCCACGCACGAGAACCTCATGTGCCTGCACACCGATCGCGGCACGCTCACCACCTTCGGCGCGACGCTCTATGACGCATCCGGCGATGCTCTCAAGGACTGGCCGCTGCCCGGGGTCCCGAGCCGCACCCGCATCTCCGCCGACTCCTCCCTCGTCGCCGAGACCGCGTTCGTCACCGGCTCCTCCTACGGCGTCAAGGCGTTCTCCACCGCGACACGGATCGCCCGCGTCAACGGGGTCGACTACGGCAACCTCGAGGACTTCACCCTGCTCGTCGACGGCGCCAAGGTCACCGCCGACGACCGCAACTTCTGGGGCGTCACCTTCGCCGACGACGACAACACCTTCTTCGCCACCGCCGCCTCCGGCGGGCACCACTGGCTCGTCCGCGGCAACATCCGCGGCCGCACCCTCGTCGCCGTCAAGGACGGCGCCGAGTGCCCCTCCCTCTCGCCCGACGGCACGAAGATCGCCTACAAGAAGAACGTGTCCACCACCGACACCCCGCGCTGGACCCTCGCCGTGCTCGACTTCGCCACCGGCGTCGAGACCCAGCTCCCCATCCCCGACAACGTCGACGACCAGGCCGAGTGGCTCGACGACGGCACCCTCCTCTACGGCCTCGCCGACCCCGCCAAGCCGGGCGACAGCAACGTGTACTCCATCCCGATCGACGGGCAGCACCCGCCGGCGCTGTTCCTCGCCCACGCGTGGTCGCCGTCGGTGGTGCGGTGAGGGGCTGCCCGCTCGGTTGTCAGGTCCGCACGATACGCTTCCACAATCGTGCTGAGCGCATCGCGCCGCACGGTGGAGAGGGTTTGGCATGGGTGTGTCGGGTGTGGGGTATGAGGGGCAGTCGATCGACTCGTTCGTCGCTCTCCTGCGGATTCGAGGCGTGCAGACGCTTGTCGACGTCCGCCTCAACGCGATATCGCGCAAGCGGGGCTTCGCGAAGCGAGCTCTTGGATCTGCGCTGCAGGAAGCGGGGATCGCATATCTGCATCGGCCGGTGTTGGGGAACTATCGCGACAACCGCCCAGGGTACGCAGAGCTGGACACACTCGCGGCGAAGGAGGCTCGAGCGCGCTACCGAGAGGCCCTGGAGACGGCGGACGCGGTGGCGTGCATTCGTGAGCTAGCCGCCTTGGCGAACGAGCAGGAGATCGCGCTTCTCTGCTTCGAGGCCGATGAACGGCACTGCCACCGAGAGCAGACTCTCGAAGCGGTGAGGCGAGCGATGTCTCGCCTCGTGCGGGCCTAGAACAGAGTGGGCGGTGCAGCGATCGTGTCGCTCGCGCGCGGCGAGTAGACGCCGAGGATGCTGAACTTCGATCGCCGTGCGGCCAGCTCGAAATTACCCATGAAGAACCCGCTGCGTCGATCAGTGGCGAACATCTTGTCGAGGAAGTTGGTCGTAACCGCCCTGCGGAGCTCTGCGTCATCTCGGTAGCGGTTCTGCAGCGCGGTGAGCTCCCAGTCGAGCAGTCGATTGACGTGTCCTGTGCAAGCGCTGTCGGAACAGCGATAGCGGTATTTGACCTTATATCGAGGGGCTTTGAGCGGAGCGGGAATGACGTCGTGCGCTGGGACCAGTGCCGAAGCCTCTCGTTCCATCCTCGAGCGCATCTTCGTGATCTGTTCGGAGCTCCAAGAGCCGTGGGGTTCGAAAACGAGGCCATCGAGAGAACGTGGGTACACCAGCCCGAGAGACGTCGCCGACACGTCGGTCCGTGCGGCGCGGATGAGACCGCAGGTCGACGTGGGTTCCATCGCCGCGACGATCTCGTGCCGTGCTTTCCACGGTGGCAAGTGGTCCACGACCGTCCACGAGTCCTGCGTCGGCGAGTAGCTCTCGCGGCGGGTGTCCGCATCGCGGCGCCTCACTTCGAGATCGATGATGTCGTACTTGCGAAACTGCGACGCACCATCGAGCCAGCGGAACGCGATCGGGTACAAGCGAATCCAGGTCGGATGTCCGCCGTCCAGCCGGATCCCCGCCACACACGAGGTGTCACCGTACTTCTCGGACGGCTGGGGCGTCGCCTTCACAGTGACGAGGACCCGGGCACGCTCTCCTTGCACACGCATGCCCCGAGCATACGGATGGAGTGAGCTATCTCACATACATAAATAGATACATTGTCGTGGCTGGCCCGCCTACTCCACCGGCTCGATCAGCTGCGGCCCCTCGTCCTTCGTCGAGAACGGCGCGATACGGTCGAACCGCAGCGTCTGCGCCTCGGCCACGCCCGCCGCGACCGCGTCGTCGACGAGGGCCTGGTCGCCGACGATCGACGGGTCGAGCCAGTGCAGCCACATGTCCTCGGGGAGGATGACGGGGTTGCGGTCGTGGATGTCGGCCAGCGTCTGCACCGCGTCGGAGGTGAGGATGGTCGCCGTCAGCACCCACCGGTCGGGGTCGTCCTCCGCCTTCGAGTGGTCGCGCCACCACGAGTAGAGGCCGGCGAAGCCCATCAGCTGGTCGTCCGGGTAGCGGATGAAGTAGGGCGTCTTGTGCCCCTTCTCGCCCTGCCACTCGTAGTACCCGCGCGCCAGCACGATCGCCCGGTGCGACTGCACGGGCTTGCGCCAGGTCGACTTCTCGGCGATGCCCTCCGCGCGCGCGTTGAAGGTCGGGAACTTCAGCTTCAGCTCCTTCGACCATCCCGGTACCAGCGACCACCGGGCCCGCTCGAACCGCAGCTCCCGGTCTTTCGCGGAGTCGATCAGCACCGGGATGTCCTCGGTCGGCGCGATGTTGTACGCCTCCTCCCAGTCGGCCGTCCACTCGTCGGGACGCCGCCCGGTGCGCTCCACGAACTCCGTGATCTCAGCGTTGACCCTGTCGTCCATCGCGAACCTGCCGCACATGCGGGTAAGCGTACTCGGGGCCGGAGACGGTGGAGGGGGAGTCAGGCGCGGGCGGCGTCGGGCCGGGCCGCGTCCTGCTCGTGGCGCGCCGCCTCCCGCACCTCATGCCGCCCGCGCGCCGCCTCGTCGGCGCTCGTCGCGGTCGTGATGCGCAGGAACACGATGATCCAGCTGAAGATGAGCACCGCCGCGACCAGCTCCACCGCCGTGAGGTTGTAGTAGCCGATGGCGAAGAGCACGGCGACGCCCGCGATGACGACGAGGAACACCCAGCCGAGCACGATGAAGGTGCGCGGCAGCTGGGGGAGCAGCCAGCGCAGGCCGATGACGAGCGCGCAGAAGACGAGCGCCATGCCGGTGGCGACGGTGTTGTGGATGAGGAAGAAGCGGTTGACCGGGAAGAGCCCGACGCAGGCGAGCATGATCCCGATGACGATGAGCGCGGTGCGCACGCGCAGCTCCCCGCGGCTCGGCGGCCGGTCGTCGGCGCCGGGGGAGCCGGTGGCGTAGCGGGCGATCGCCGTCACCAGCACGCCGGCGACGATCACGGTGAGGTTGAAGGCCATCCCGGAGATGTCGTCCGTCATCCCGAGCGCGCTGAGGTTCTCCTTCCACCAGTGCGGGTCGGAGGCTGTGATCATGCTGGTCAGGGCGCCGAGCACGAGGAACACGGCGAGCACCGTCGACAGCAGCAGGGGGTTCATGTTCACGGCCGAGAGGAAGACGTAGTAGGCGCTGACGGCCGCGGCCGTGGCGACCAGGAGCACGCCCGGCAGCGCGAACACGACCGCGTCCTGGAAGCTGCGCGCGAGCACATCGCTCAGCACCGTCCACAGCAGCAGCACCACGATCGCGTGCGCGACCGCGATCGCCACCGTGTCGAACACCTCCACCGCCACGCTGAGCCGCGACCGCTGCGGCGCCGGCCCCGCCCCGAACCACGAGATGCGCCAGCTCGCCGTGCGGCCGCCGCCGTACGCCAGCAGCGCGACGATCCCGCCCGCCACCGCGGCGAACTCCCCGATCGACCCGGCCCCGGAGATCGCCAGGTCGCGCCCCGCGAACACGAACAACGCGACGAGTCCCACCAGCACGAACGCGACGGACCCCACCCCGAGCGCGACCGACTCGACCGACGCCGACCGCAGCCGTGCGAGCCGGTCAGCGGCCACGTGCTCCGCGGCGCGGTGCTCGGCGAGGTGGGAGTGCTCGGCGGGATGCGGGTGGTCGGCGGGGTGGAGGTGGTCGGGGTGGTGCGTGTCGGATGCGCCCATGGGGTCGAGTGTAGGGTGCGGGGGCGCCCACCGGATCACGATCGCGTGGACGCGGCTCGGAGAGCGGGGTCGCTGTTCTCCGGCCCGGGCGAGGACAGATATGAGATCGCGAGATCGGCGACCTGGTTCTTCACGCGCAGGACCTCTTCGCCTTCGGCGACGCGGGCTCGCATGGATTCCAGCGCGACAGGGCCGTCCTCGAACTTCCAGTCCCGCGCGTCCAGGGTGTATTTCGAGTGCTCCTCGCCCCAGAACAACCAGTGCGAGTGGACCATGTCGTGCCGCACCTCTCGGAACGCGGCGACGCCCGTGAGCCATTCGGCCACGAACTCCTGTTCCGCATCCGCCCAGCCCCGTCGCCGCATGAGGCTCCGGATCGCTCGGGTCTTCTTGTCGAAGCGACCGGTCTTGGCTGGGTCGTACTCCCAGCCGTCGAGATCGGGCTGATGGTGGTAGTGCTTCAGGTACTCCAGCAACCACCAGACGCTCTTCTCGAGGGCGCTCGAGATGACGGCGATTTTGCCGATGCAGTAATAGAAGTCGATGCTGACCGGGAGTTCGCTGTTCGACTGTTCGGGCATGACTCACCGTATCGGTCGGACGGGTCGACTCGTGGTGGATCGGGGCACCAGCCCCCTACCGCACCAACTCCACGATCGCCGTCCGGTGCGTCGTCACCACGCGCCCGGTCGGCTCGAAGCCCAGCTCGTCGAGGGCCGCCCGGCCGTAGTCGCGGAGGTGGCCGTCGACGTCGTTCTCGATGAGCCAGACGCGGTGGATGCCGTCGAAGCGGCCGTGGGCGGCGGCGTCGCGGACGCCGTAGGCGCGGTCGGCCCAGCCGATGTTCTCGCTGTAGGGGATCTCGAGGGTCACGTCGCGGACGTTCGCGAAGCCGGCGGGGTAGGTATGCATGGCGAGGCGCGGGCGCTGGGAGGGGCGGGTGGACTCGTCGAAGACGACCGCGTCGCCGGGGCGGGAGACGGCGCCGACGGCGGCGCTGACCTCGGACCAGTCGCTGTTGTTCTTCGCGTAGGGCCCGCGCTGCAGCAGGTAGACCGGCGCGCAGACCGCGACGAAGGCGAGGAGGCCGACGCCGCCGGCGACGAGGGTGCGGCGCGGGTCGCGGCGGCCGATCCAGCGGGCGAGCACGAGGATCCCCTCGGCGACGAGCAGCGCTGCGGCGGGAGCGGCGAAGGTGGAGTAGCGGGCCGTGTAGAGCGGGAAGACGAGGTTGGCGAGCAGCAGCACGCCCGTGGGCACGATCAGCCAGCACACGCCGACGCTCGTCGCGGTGACGGGGACGCCGTGCCGGAGGTTCAGGCCGGCCCGCCGCCAGGCGAGAAGGCTGCCGGCCACGGCCGCGACGATCAGGGCCCAGGCGACCGCCGCCACCCATGGCGTGCTGAACCAGGGCGCGTAGAGCAGGGTGCTGGGGTCGAGGGTCTGCGCGCCGAGGTAGCGGATCTGGCGCCGCTCGAAGAAGGCGAGCAGGGCGATCGGCGAGATCGCGAGCGCGGTGCAGCCGATCGCGATGACCCACGCCCGCAGGGTGCGGCGGGAGGCCCGGCTCACCAGCAGCAGCGCCAGGTGCCCCGCCGCGAGGGCGATCACGTAGAGGAAGAGGTAGGAGGCGACCGCCATCCCGGCGGCGTAGAGGGTCCAGCAGGTGCGGCGCACGCTCGGCGGCACGGTGCGCCCGCGCCCGTCGACCAGCCAGACGAGCAGGAC
>JAEWDJ010000156.1 GCA_023390155.1 Actinomycetes bacterium
GCGCGGCGGTGAGCGGCAGGGGGATCAGTCCGCCGAGGTGCGCCGCCCGTGGCCCGAACCGGCGCAGCCAGATCGCGACGCTCATGCCGGCGGTGAAGAGCGCTGCGCCCGCCGGCGGGACGGCGACGAGCAGCCATCCGACGGCACCGGCGGCAAGACCGATGACCGGGAGGATGGCGGCCGACCGCGCGAACTCCCTCCGCGACGCGGGCACGCGGCGGCCGAGCGAGAGAGCCACGACCGTGGCGAGCACGCACGCCGCACCTCCGGCGCCGACGGCGATCCCGATCCACCACATCGTCGCGCACGCGCCCGCCGCCGCAGCGGTGACGATGAGGGCGACCAGGCCGTCCTGCAAGAAGATCGACGCGGGGCGAATTCTCACGGCGTCATCCTCTCACCGCGATCCGCCGGCGATGTTCCGCCCGCACGGGAGACGTCACCGACTCCCGCCGGCGGCACCCACCATTCCGCCGATACTCGTCTACTTGTCTGAGGACTTGTGTTAGGCTCCCAGCATGCTCCCCCTCACGTCCCTCCTTCTTCGCCGCCACGGCGGGGTCTAGCCGACCGGCTCCCCGCCGTGGGTGCGCGACGGCGCCGGTCGACCCCAGCGAACCGAAGGATCCGACGATGAACAGCACCGCTTTCCCCCGCCTCTCCACGCCCGCCGGGCCCGTCCCGGCCACGGCTCCCCACTGGAACCGCCAGCGCGGCTCGCAGATGCCGTCGCACCGCTACAGCGACGTGTATGCGCGCGTGGAGGTGCCCCTCACCGACCGGGACTGGCCCACCCGGCGCCTGACAGCGGCCCCGCTCTGGGTGCCGGTCGATCTGCGCGACGGCAACCAGGCGCTCGCCGAGCCGATGGACCCGGCCCGCAAGCGGCGCTTCTTCGAGCTGATGCTCGCGATGGGCTACAAGGAGATCGAGGTCGGCTACCCCTCGGCGTCGCAGACCGACTACGACTTCGTGCGCCTGCTGGCCGAGACGGACCTCGCCCCGGAGGACGTGACGATCGTCGTCTTCACGGCGGCGCGGCGCGACCTGATCGAGCGCACGGTCGAATCGGTCCGCGGCATCCGCAACCCGGTCGTCATCCACCTCTACACCGCGACCGCCCCCACCTGGCGGGAGGTGGTGCTCGGCCACGGGCGCGACGCCCTGACCGAGCTCATCCTGGCGGGCGGGCGCGACGTGCTGGAGCTCGCCGGCGACCTCCCGCACGTGCGCTTCGAGTTCTCCCCCGAGGTCTTCAACCTGACCGAGCCGGACTACGCGCTCGAGGTGTGCGACGCGATGACGGCGCTGTGGGACGCGACGCCCGAGCGTCCCGTCATCCTGAACCTCCCGGCGACCGTCGAGATCGCGACGCCGAATGTGTACGCCGACCAGATCGAGTACATGCACAAGAACCTGGCCCGCCGCGACGGCGTGATCCTGTCGGTGCACCCGCACAACGACCGCGGCACCGGGATCGCCTGCGCCGAGCTGGCCGTGCTCGCGGGCGCCCAGCGCGTCGAGGGCTGCCTCTTCGGCAACGGCGAACGCACCGGCAACGTCGACCTCGCGACGCTCGCGCTCAACCTGCACGCGCAGGGTGTGGACCCGATGATCGACTTCTCGGACATCGACGAGATCCGCCGCACGGTCGAGCACGCCAACCGCATCGAGGTGCACCCGCGGCACCCCTACGTCGGCGACCTCGTCCACACGGCCTTCAGCGGCACCCACCAGGACGCGATCCGCAAGGGCTTCGCCGAGCACCGCGCCCGCGCGGCGGCGGAGGGCCGGGCGGAGTCCGAGATCCCGTGGCGCGTCCCCTACCTGCCGGTGGACCCGGCCGACCTGGGCCGCGGCTACGACGCGGTCATCCGCGTCAACTCCCAGTCGGGCAAGGGCGGCATCGCCTATCTGCTGGAGGCGGAGTACGGCGTCGAGCTGCCCCGCCGGCTGCAGATCGACTTCGCCCGTCACGTGCAGCATCACGCGGACGCGACCGGAGACGAGATCGCTCCGGAACAGCTCTGGGAGCTGTTCGGCCGCGCCTACCTGCCCACCGCCGACGACCGCGTGCGGCTCGTCGAGCACGCGACTACCGAGGCCGGCGGGCTGACCCGCACGACCGTGACGGTCGCGGTCGACGGCGAGGGCCGCACCAGCACCCACGACGGCGTCGGGCCGGTGGAGGCTCTGGTGCAGGCCCTCGCCGCCCTCGGGATGCCGGTGGAGGTGCTCGGGCTGCACCAGACCAGCATCGGCGCGGGAGCGGACGGGCAGGCGCTCACCCTGATCGAGTATCGCGCCGGCGACGGCGTCCGCTGGGCCGCCGGTCGGGACCGCTCGGTGCTGACGGCGAGCCTCACGGCCCTCACGGCGGCCGCGAGCCGCCTCGCACCGGCGGCCGTGCCGGTCAGGTCCGCATCCCGCTGACCTGAGCCACGTCGGCCCGGTAGCCGCGGGTCGCCTCCTCGTACGTGGTGTGCTTGCGCTTGGGCTGCGAGTCCGCCGGCGGCGGGACCGGGGTGCGGCTGAGGGCGTGGAGGACGAGCTGTTCGACGAGCTGCGCGGCCGTGGTGTTGCGATGCTGCGCGATGCGGACCAGGGCGGCGTACTCCGGCTCGCCGAGATGGACCTTCAACGGAATGCCGCCGGGAACGTGGCCCGGGCCGAGCGTCGTGGCGGCAGTGATCTCTGCGTCGCTCATGTTCGGATGATGCATCACGTGACTCCTGTGCGTCGAGTGGCCTTTTATATGCCTTAACTAGGGAAGAGGTGGTTGCCGGTCGCCGATCCGCGGGTGCATCATGCCCTCGTCAGGGATGACGCTCGAGACCGATGCCGGTTTCCCCGCCTCGTCGAGGCGGGACCGGTGTCCATGTCGGCCCGCCACCGGCGGTGGCCGGCCCGCCACCAA
>JAEWDJ010000184.1 GCA_023390155.1 Actinomycetes bacterium
GGCTGGGCGTCGGCACGGGACCGACCGCCGCTGTCACGCTCAGCGCGCTCGTCGAGACGGTCACACCGCCGAGGCCGAGCACGAGCTCGTGCGCCCCCGCCGGCGTCGAGGCGGGGAGGGTGAACCGCGCGTTCAGCGTCCCGTCCGACCCGACGGTGACCGTCCCGAGCACCACGGGGTCGCTGTGCAGGACGACCTCGTAGGCGCCCGGCGCGAACCCTTCGCCGGAGAGGGTGATCGCGCCGCCCGCGACCGCGGTCGACGGCGCGACCAGGGCCGAGGAGTAGGTGTGCAGGGTGAAGGTCGACGTCACCGCGTGGGCGTCGGCGTCCGTGACCGTCAGGTCGAACGACGCGTCGCCCGCGGTCGTCGGCGCGCCCGCGAGTCCGCCGCCCGCCGTGAGCGTGAGCCCCGTGGGCAGGGTGCTCCCCGAGGCGACCGCGAACGAGTGGGGAGCCGTCCCTCCGGTCGCCGTCAGCTGCTGCGAGTACGCCACGCCGGCGATCGAGTCGGGGAGCGCGGCCCCGGGAAAGACGAGCGGCGGGACGGGCTCGGGCACGACCACCGTGTAGGTGCGGCTCGCCGTGAACGGCGCACCCGTGCCCGTCGTGCTGTCGGTGGTGACGATGGTGAAGTCGAAGGTGCCGCCCGCGATCGGCGTGCCGCTCAGCATCCCCGCGGGGGAGAGCGCGAGTCCGGGCGGGAGGCCCGCGCTGCCCGAGGCGAGCCGGTAGGTGTACGGCGCGGTGCCGCCGGTCGTCGTGAACGTCGCCAGGTAGGCCGTGTGCACGGCCGGCGCGGGCAGTTGGGCGGGTGCGAGGCTGAGCGCCGGTGCCGCCACCGTGAGGAAGTAGGACTGCGTCACCGTGTAATCGACCGCATCCGTGGCGGTGATGGAGAAGGCGTAGGTACCCGCCTGGGTGGGAGTGCCCCCGAGGTGGCCGCCCGTCGACAAGGTCAGGCCCGGCGGGAGAGTGCCCGAGGTGAGCGAGTAGCTCACCGCGCTCTGGGCCCCGAGGGTCGTGAACGTCTGAGCGTAAGCGGACCCGGCCTGCACTGCCGTCAGCACATTCGGGACGATCTCCATCACGGGCGGTCGCACGACGATCGAGAACCAGGCGGACCCGGTCGCCCGATCGGCGTCCGTCGCCGTCACCTCGAACGAGGAGGGGCCGCCCAGCCCGGCGGGGGTGCCGGTCAGCACACCGTCCAACCGCAGGGTCATGCCCGACGGCACGGAGCCCTGCGTCACCGTGAACACGTACGGCCCCACCCCGCCGTCCGCCGTCAACGTCGTCGTCCCGTAGGCCTGGGCGATCATGGCGTCCGGGAGCGTGCTCGGGCTGATCGTGATGACCGGCGCCGCCGACGCCGCCCCCGCTCCGGTCGCGACCAGTCCCAGCACGACCGCGGCCGTCGCCGCCATCGCCACCACGAACCGCCCCATCGCTCGCTTCACGTCTCGCCCCGATCCCGTCCGTCTCCGGCACTGCCGCTGTCATCCTGGCAGTGGCCCACGCGCCTGCGGGCAGAGTGGAGCGCATTTGTACCCCGATTTGGGGAAGTGGCGGCATTTCCGTATGGCAGTATTTCAGTCGTGACCACGCAGCGCGCGACGACCCGCACCCTCCTGCTCATCGCCGCGTTCGGGGCGCTCGGGGCGGTGCTGCTGACACTCCTGGCGCCCGCGACCGGGGCGCTCGCCGCGGCGGCGCCGCCGGCCTACGCGCTCGTCGCCGGCGTCCACAGCATCCTTCCGTTCCTCGCGCGACGGCTGCTCGGATTCAGCTGGGCCGCGACGGCCGTCGGGGCGTTCGTCGGGATCCTGTCGGTCGGGTCGACCGCGCTCGGCATCCTGGTGGTGGTGCCGCTGGTGGTCTCCGGCGCCGTGTTCGACACCGTCGTGCTCGTCCTGCGGCGCCGCTTGCGCGGCGAGGCGGTCTTCGCCGTCGCCGCGGTCGTCAGCGCGGTCGCGCTCTTCCTCGTCTCGCTGCCCGTCATGTCCCCCGAGCACCTCGGCCCGGTCGTGATGGCGCTGACGTTCGGCGGACGCGTCGCCGGGCAGCTCGCCGCCTGGGCGGTCAGCGCCGTGATCGCACGACGCGTGCTGCGCGCCGGGATCCTGCGCGCGCCCGCCGAGCGACCGGGCGAGCACTCCGGCGAGACGCGGCACGACGAGCGCGTCTGAAGTTGCACACCGCGTGCAGATCGGACGCGGGAGTGCCCGATAATCAGTGAGCAGGAGGTGCGGGTGAACGATCGGGCCGAAGCGGCCGTCGCCGGTGGATTCGCGACGGACGGCGGCGAGGAACACTTCGACGCCCTGCGCCGCGCGATCGACGCCGAGGACTGGGCGGGGGCGAACGTCGCGGTGCGCACCGGCTGGTTCGTGCTCGCCGCCGGAGGCAGCGAGACGACCCGCGAGCTGCTCGAGCGCGTGCCGGCGAGCGTGCTGCGGACGCAGCCGCTGCTCGCCATGGAACTCGGCATCGCCTACAACAAGATCCGCTACCGCCGGGTGCGCGCGCTCCGCTACTTCGTGACCGCCATCCGCGCCGCCCGCTCCGTGCGCCAGCCCGACCTGCACCCGGTCGACCGCGTGCTCATCCGCACCGCGGAGTCCGGAGCGTTCCGCCTGCTCGGCCGCACCGGCTCCTCCATCGCCGCCGCCCGGGCCGCCCTCGAGCACGTCGACGCCCTCAACGACGAGGAGCGCGCCGAGCTCAGCGACCTCCCGCGCATCTACGCGCAGCTCGGGGTCTCCCTCTTCCACGGCGGGCTGCCCGGGGAGGCTCTGGAGGCCGCCGCCCGCGGGCTCGCCGAGGCGCCGACCACGGCGCCCTCCAACGGGATGAGCGCTCTGGCGCTGCTCGCGGGCATCCACGCGCTCGCCGGCGACATCCCGCAGGCCCGCGAGTACATCGAGTACGCGCGTTCGGGGCCCTGGAGCGACCTGCAGCGCAACTCCTACCACGGCGTCTATTACCGTGTCGCCGAAGCCGTCGTCGCCCTCGAGCGGTTCGACGCCGCGAGCGCGCGGGCCCAGCTGGGCTCCCTGCTCGCGATGACGAAGAACCGCCACGCCATCGAGCAGTGGACCACTCTCGCGCAGGTGGAGGCCCTGGCCGAGCTCGTGGACGACAACCCGGGCGCCGGGCTCGCCGGCCTGGAGGAGTTCGTGGCCCTGCGCGGCGGCGAGGGCCGCTCCGCCCGCGCCCGCGCCGACCTCGGCCGCGTCCGCGCGGTGCTGCAG
>JAEWDJ010000300.1 GCA_023390155.1 Actinomycetes bacterium
GGCTGGGCCGGCCGGGCGGAGATCGCCCTGCTGGCCGGCCCCGCCGTCCTCGTCTTCCTCGCCTTCGTGATCTTCCCGGTCGTGATGGCGGCGTACTACGGCTTCTACCGCTGGGCCGGCTACGGCCCGCCCACCGACTTCGTCGGGCTCCAGAACTACGCGGTCATCCTGACCGACCCCGCCTTCCTGCAGGCGCTCGGGCACAACGCGTTCATCGTGGTGATGTCGCTCGTGCTGCAGGGCCCGGTCGCCATCCTCCTCGCGCTCCTGCTGAACCGCCGGATGCGCGGGCAGTCCCTGATCCGCGTGCTGATCTTCGTCCCGTACGTGATCTCGGAGGTCGTCGTCGGCACGGGCTGGAGCCTCATGCTCCAGACCAACGGCGCGCTGAACGGCCTGCTCGAGAACCTCGGGCTCGGCTGGCTCGCCCACGACTGGCTCGCCGACCCGAACATCGCCATCTGGACGCTCATGGGCATCCTGACCTGGAAGTACATCGGCTTCGCCGTGATCCTCTTCCTCGCCGGGCTGCAGGGCATCCCGGAGGAGCTGTACGAGGCGGCGGCGCTCGACGGCGCGTCGTACTGGCAGATCCAGCGGCGGATCACCCTGCCGCTGCTCGGCCCGACCCTGCGCATCTGGGCGTTCCTCTCGATCATCGGCGCGCTCCAGCTCTTCGACCTCGTCTACATCATCTGGGGCCAGTACGTGGCCTCCACCGCCGGCACCTCCACCATGGCGACCTACATGGTCGCCAACGGCCGCAACGCCGGCAACTACGGGTACGGCAACGCGGTCGCCGTGGTGATCTTCCTGATCTCCCTGGTCGTCGCCCTCGTCTACCAGCGCTTCGTGCTCCGCCGCGACACGGCCGGCGCGCTCACCGGGGCCGAGAAGGCGCCCCGCACCGGAAGGAAGGCCCGATGACCGCCCTCACCGTCGCCCGCGCACAGCGCAGGGCCCAGCGCAAAAGCCTCCCCTGGGGCTCGCCTGCGGTCTACTTCGTCGCCCTCGTGGTGATCGCCCTCATGCTGGCGCCGATCGCATACATCATCATCGGCGGGTTCCGCACGAACTCGCAGATCACGGTGGACCCGGCCGGCCTCCCGAACCCGTGGAACCCCGCCAACTACCTGAACGTCCTGACCGGCGGCGTCTTCTGGGGACAGGTGCTGAACTCGGCGATCGCGGCGCTCGCGACCACCGTGGGCGCCATCGGCCTCGGGCTCATGGCCAGCTACGTGCTCGCGCGCTACACGTTCCGCGGCCGCGGGTTCCTGTACGCCCTGTTCGCGGCCGGACTGATGTTCCCCATCACGGTGGCGATCACCCCGCTCTACATCGTGGTGCGCAACCTCGGCCTGATGAACTCGCTCGCGGGCGTCATCATCCCGCAGATCGCGTTCGCGCTGCCGACGACGATCATCATCCTGGTGCCGTTCCTGCGGGCCATCCCGGACGAGATCCAGGAGGCGGCCTTCATCGACGGCTGCAGCCGGCTCGGATTCTTCTTCCGGATGGTGCTGCGGCTCTCGCTGCCCGGCGTGATCACGGTCGGCATCCTGGCCTTCATCGGCAGCTGGAACAGCTACCTGCTGCCGCTGTTCATCCTCAACAACGAGGCCACGTTCACCCTGCCGCTCGGAGTGCAGGCGTTCTCGTCGCAGTACTCCGTCGACACCGCCAAGGTGCTGGCCTTCACCTCCCTGTCCATGATCCCGGCGCTGATCTTCTTCAGCCTGTTCGAACGCCGCATCGTCGGCGGACTGACCGGAGCCGTCAAGGGCTGAACCACCTCGCGGAGCGGTCGCGGTCACCGCGACCTCCCGCGCCGTCCGACAGAACTGTGAGTGAATCCATGACCGAACCCGTGCTGCCGCCCGTGTCGGAACGCGTCCGTGCGCTCCACGCCGAGATGACCCTCGACGAGAAGCTCGCGCAGCTCGTGGGCTACTGGGTCGACAAGGGCGACGAGCTCGTCGCCCCGATGGCCGGCGAGCGGGGCAACCCCGGCCGCTACGAGGACGTGACCGCGCACGGCATCGGCCAGCTGACGCGCGTCTACGGCACCCGCCCCGTCGACCCGGTGGAACGCGCGCACTGGCTGTGGGCGGAGCAGCGGAGGCTGAAGGAGGAGACCCGGCTCGGCATCCCCGCCCTGGTGCACGAGGAGTGCCTGACCGGGCTGGCCGCGTGGAAGGCCGCGACCTTCCCGACGCCGCTCGCCTGGGGCGCCTCCTTCGACCCGGAGTTGGTGGAGTCGATGGCCGCGCTGATCGGCGACTCGATGCGCGAGCTCGGCATCCACCAGGGGCTCGCGCCGGTGCTCGACGTCATCCGCGACCCGCGCTGGGGCCGCGTCGACGAGTGCATCGCCGAGGACCCGTACGTGGTCGGCACCATCGGCACGGCCTACGTGCGCGGGCTGCAGAAGGCGGGCGTCCACGCCACGCTGAAGCACTTCGTCGGCTACTCGGCCTCGCAGGCGGGCCGCAACCACGCGCCCGTCCACGCCGGCCCGCGGGAGATCCGGGACACCCTGCTGCCGCCGTTCGAGATGGCGGTGCGCGACGGAGGGGTGCGCTCGGTGATGAACTCCTACGCCGAGATCGACGGCGTCCCGGCCGCCGCAGACCCGACCTATCTGACCGGCGTGCTGCGCGACGAGTGGGGCTTCGACGGGGTCGTCGTCGCCGACTACTTCGCGGTGGCGTTCCTGCACACGATGCACGGCGTCGCCGCCGACCTCGGTGAGGCGGCCGGGCTCGCCCTGGCGGCAGGGATCGACGTCGAGCTGCCGACCGGCGAGGCCTTCCTCGAACCCCTCGCGCAGGCCGTGCGCTCGGGGGACGTGGACGAGCTGCTCGTCGATCGTGCGGTTCTGCGGGTGCTGACGCAGAAGGAGGAGCTCGGGCTGCTCGACGCGACGTTCGACGCGCCTCCCTCCACGATCGACCTCGACAGCCCCGCTCACCGCGCCCTCGCGCGCCGCCTCGCCGAGCAGTCGCTCGTGCTGCTGACGAACGACGGGACCCTGCCGCTCGCGGCGGCGCCCGGCCGGGTCGCCGTGATCGGGCCGAACGCCGACGCGGCGGAAGCCCTGATGGGCTGCTACTCCTTCGCCAACCACGTTCTGGCTCATCACCCGGAGGTCCCCCTCGGCTTCGAGATCCCGTCCGTCCTGGCCGGGCTGCGCTCGCGGTTCCCGGAGGCCGGGATCGTCCACGAGCCGGGCTGCACGGTGGAGGGGGACGACCGCACGGGCATCCCGGCCGCCGTCGCCGCTGCCCGCGGAGCGGACGTGGCGATCGTGGTGGTCGGCGACCGTGCGGGCCTCTTCGGCCGCGGCACGGTCGGCGAGGGCAACGACGTCGAGAGCCTGGAGCTCCCGGGCGTGCAGCGCGAGCTGGTCGAGGCGGTCGTGGAGACCGGCACGCCGGTGGTGGTCGTCGTGCTCTCGGGCCGTCCCTACGCGCTGCCGTGGGCGGTGGAGGGTGCGACGGCGCCGGCCGCCGTGCTGCAGTCGTTCTTCCCGGGCGAGGAGGGGGCGGCGGCCATCGCGGCCGTGCTCTCGGGCGACGTCTCGCCGAGCGGACGCCTCCCCGTCTCCCTCCCCCGCTCGGCGGGAGCGCAGCCGTACTCGTACCTCCACCCCGTGCTGGGCGGGCCGAACGAGATCACCAGCGCCGACAGCACGCCGGTGCTGCCGTTCGGCCACGGGCTGAGCTACACGTCGTTCACGCGCTCGGAGCTCGCCGCCGACGCCGAGGCGGACGCGGGCGCCTCGTTCGTCGCGCGCGTCCGGGTCGCCAACACGGGCGAGCGCGCCGGCACCGACGTGGTGCAGCTCTATGCGAGGGATGTGCACGCCAGCGTGACGCGTCCCGTCGCGCAGCTGCTGGCCTACGCGCGGGTCGATCTGGCCGCCGGGGAGGAGGCCGTGGTCGAGTTCGACGTCCCGACGGCACGCCTGGCGTTCAGCGACCGGGGCTTCACGCGGGTCGTGGAACCGGGCACGATCGAGCTGTGGGTCGGCCCCTCGTGCGCGGAGCGGGAGACGGAGACGTCGCTCGCGATCGTCGGGGACGTCCATCCCGTGACGGCCGCCGACCGCCGGACCGCCGAGGTCGCGGTGCACCGGGCCGGATCGCTCACCGGGGTCGCGGTGGACGCGATCTCCTGATATAAGTTTATCGAAACAACAAATCACCGACGACGTTGAAGGAAAGCAGAACCATGAGCCTCACCCCCACCCGCGCCGACAAGTTCTCGTTCGGACTGTGGACGATCGGCTACAACGGCACCGACCCGTTCGGCGGCCCGACCCGCCCGCAGCTCGACGTGGTGGAGGCCGTCACCAAGCTGAGCGAGCTCGGCGCGTACGGCCTCACCTTCCACGACGACGACCTGTTCGCCTTCGGCTCCACCGACGCGGAGCGCCAGACGCAGATCGACCGCCTCAAGCAGGCCCTCGCCGACACCGGCATCATCGTGCCGATGGTCACCACCAACCTCTTCAGCGCGCCGGTCTTCAAGGACGGCGGGTTCACCTCCAACGACCGCGCGGTGCGCCGCTTCGCGCTGCGCAAGGTGCTGCGCAACATCGACCTCGCCGCCGAGCTCGGCGCGCAGACCTTCGTGATGTGGGGCGGCCGCGAGGGCGCCGAGTACGATTCCGCGAAGAACATCGGCGCCGCGCTCGAGCGCTACCGCGAGGCCGTGAACCTGCTCGGCGACTACGTCACCGACAAGGGCTACGACATCCGCTTCGCCATCGAGCCGAAGCCGAACGAGCCGCGCGGCGACATCCTGCTGCCGACCGTGGGCCACGCCCTCGCCTTCATCAACTCGCTGGAGCGCCCGGAGCTCGTCGGCCTCAACCCCGAGGTCGGCCACGAGCAGATGGCGGGCCTGAACTTCGCCGCCGGCATCGCGCAGGCGCTGTACCACGGCAAGCTCTACCACATCGACCTCAACGGGCAGCGCGGCATCAAGTACGACCAGGACCTCGTCTTCGGCCACGGCGACCTCCAGAACGCCTTCGCGCTCGTCGACCTGCTCGAGAACGGCGGGCCCAACGGCGGCCCGGCCTACGAGGGCCCGCGCCACTTCGATTACAAGCCGTCCCGCACCGAGGACGCCACCGGCGTCTGGGACTCGGCGGCGGCGAACATGCGCACCTACCTGCTCCTCAAGGAGCGCGCGGCCGCGTTCCGCGCCG
>JAEWDJ010000412.1 GCA_023390155.1 Actinomycetes bacterium
GTCGTAGGTCTTGTCGATGTAGGCGAGCGACTGCTGCAGGTCGATGATGTAGCTGCCCGAGCGCTCGGTGAGGATGAAGCGCTTCATCTTCGGGTTCCAGCGACGGGTCTGGTGTCCGAAGTGGACGCCGCTGTCGAGCAGCTGGCGCATGGTGACGACGGCCATTGCCGTTTCTCCTTGTGTTGGGCGCGCCCGGCGACCAGTCCGGTGCCGGGTGCGATGTGCGGTTGTCCACGGCGGCCGGCGGCCACCGCTCCTGGTGCCCCGCGCACTCCCGCTCCCGTCCGCCCGCGCGGAAGACCGCTGCTGGAGGTTGAGGGAGACCGGTGGAAGTGCGCCCCACCCTGCGGGTGTCCGGGCACGCGTAGTCACTCCGACGAGCGGAGTGCTTCGCACATCCTATCAGGAACGGCGCGTCACGCGGAGTCGCCGGTGGAGCGCACCTGCGGGCCGCGCTGGCGTCCACGCGCGTTCGAGAACAGGGTCTCCGCCTGCTCGAGCGCCATGCCCTTCGTCTCCGGCACCTTGAAGAAGACGAAGAAGAACGACAGGGCCGCGAACACCGCGTACATGCCGTACGTGAACGGGAGCGAGAAGTCCGACATCGGCGGGAAGGAGACCGTGACGAGGAAGTTCGCGATCCACTGCGCCGACGCGGCGACGCCCAGGGCGACGCCGCGGATGCGGGACGGGAAGATCTCCCCCAGCAGCACCCACACCAGCGGACCCCACGACGCGCCGAAGAAGACGACGAAGGCGTTGGCCGCGACGAGCGCGATCGGCCCCCACGGGTTCGGCAGGGAGACGGCGTCGCCCGACTTGGTCGCGAACGTGAACGAGAGCGCCATGAGACCGAGCGAGAGGGCCATGCCGACCGAACCCGTGAGCAGGATGGGCCGACGGCCGACGCGGTCCACCAGGAGGATGGCGACGATCGTCACGACGACGTTCGTGACCGAGGTGATCACCGTGATGAGCAGGGAGTTGCTCTCGGTGAAGCCGACCGCCTGCCACAGCGACGTCGAGTAGTAGAAGATCACGTTGATGCCGACGAACTGCTGGAACACCGACAGGATGATGCCGATCCACACGATGGGCTTCAGGCCGAAGCGGTCACCGCGCAGGGACGCCTTCGCGCCCGCCTTGTCCTCCTGGATCGCGCGCTCGATGTCGGCGATCTGCTGGTCGACGTGGTCCTCGGGGACCAGCGTGCTGAAGATCGCGCGCGCCTCGTCGCGCTTGCCCGTCGTGAGCAGGTAGCGCGGCGACTCCGGCAGCATCAGCGCGAGGATGCCGTAGACGACCGACGGGATCACGCCGACGAGGAACATCCACCGCCACGCCTCGAGCCCGAACCAGAGGTCCTTGGAGGCCGAACCGGCCACGCCGGCGAGCAGCGCGTCCGAGAGCAGGGCGACGAAGATACCGATGGTGATCGCCAGCTGCTGCAGCGAGGCCAGCCCGCCGCGCGAGCGCTTGGGCGAGATCTCCGCGATGTAGGCCGGCGCCACCACCGACGCGATGCCGATGCCGAGACCGCCCACGACCCGCCAGAGACCCAGGTCCCACACCGAGAAGGCCAGGCCGGCCCCGATCGAGCTCACCAGGAACAGCCCGGCACCCAGCAGCATCACCTTGATGCGGCCCCAGTGGTCGGCGAGACGCCCCGCGATGTACGCGCCGAGCGCGCAGCCCAGGAGGGCGATGGCCACGACGAAGCCCTTGACGAACGCGTTGAGCGCGAAGTGCTCCTGGATCGAGTCCACCGCGCCGTTGATCACGGAGGAGTCGAAACCGAAGAGGAACCCGCCCACCGCGGCCGAGACGGCCAGTCCGACGACACGGCGCTTCATCTTCGCCGTGGGCTCGTAGCCGACCTCGTCGCCCGCGGTCCCGTCGGTCCCGCTGCGTTGTCCAGACATGTGAATCCCTTGTTCGATTGTGAGCTGTTCTGTTGTGGCGGTGTCGCGCCGGCAGGTACCCCCGCCGAACCGCGTAAGACACGGTACGCCCGGAACCGCGCTCGGCAATACCGACATGCGTGGGGATGTGGAGAACGCACGTTCTCCACGAGACGCTGGGTGGGCGGGGCTGCGGGGCGCTGTGCGGGCGAGGGTGGAGGGCGTGGGTCGGGCGGCGGGTGGCCGCGGACGAGCGCGGAGAGGGCGGGTGGAGATGCGGGGTGCTGGAGTGGGCATGGGCAGGGAAAGGGCGACGGGGTGGCTTCGTCATCGCCGCGTGGTTTTGGAGCGGGGCAGTCGGATGCGTCGGCTTTTCGACGGGAGGACACGAGCCGCAGCGGCCACTCCCCTCGTTGTAGCGGTTCTCCTGATCGCGTCCACGACGTTGAGCGCCTCGGCGGCCGTGGGGACGCCTCCGGCCGCCACCGAGCGCGCCGAGATGTCTCCGACCGACCTGGAACGCGCCGGGATGTCTCCGGCCGCCCCGGAACGCGCAGGGTTGTCTCCGGCCGACCTGGAACGCGCCGGGATATCTCCGACCGACCTGGGACGCGCCGGGATGTCTCCGGCCGCCCCGGAACGCGCCGGGATGTCTCCGACCGCCCCGGGGCGGGCCGAAGCGGCTGCGGCGACTCGTGTCGGCGCGATGTCTCCGCGCTGGGAATGGCCCGTCACGCCCCCGCGGATCACCCGGCCTTTCGCAGCACCGCCCGCACCGTACGCGAGCGGCCATCGCGGCATCGACCTGGCCGCCGCGCCGGACACGGAGGTCACGGCTCCCGCGGCGGGCACCGTCCGGTTCGTGGGGGACGTCGTCGATCGTCCCGTCCTCACCCTGGACCACGGCGACGGCATGCTCTCCAGCTACGAACCCGTCGCGTCCGCCCTCGCGATCGGCGAGAGCGTGGCGCCGGGCCAGTCCGTCGGTCGCGTGGCCACCGGCGGCCACTGCGCCGCAGCCTGCCTGCACGTCGGCGTCCGGGTCGACGGCGTCTACGTCTCTCCGCTGTTGTATCTCGACCGCGTCCCGCCGTCGGTACTGCTCCCGCTGCGTCCGGAGAGGTGATGCCGTCCCGCGCGGCGCGGCCGACCCCTTGCGCCCGCACTCGCGGTCGGGGTCCAGGACGCACGCCCACGGCTTCGCATCCGAGGACCTACGACCCCGTTCCGCAGCCTTCACGCCCGGGGATGGGCGATGCGGTAGCTCTCCTTGAGGCGCTCGGTCGAGACGTGCGTGTAGATCTGGGTCGTGCCGAGGCTCGCGTGGCCGAGGATCTCCTGCACGGCGCGCAGGTCGGCGCCGCCGTCGAGGAGGTGGGTGGCCGCGGTGTGGCGGAGTGCGTGCGGTCCTGCCGGCCCCGACCCCGGGATGCCCTCGAGGAGGCGGGCCACGAGTTCGTAGACGGCACGCGAGCCGAGCCGCCCACCGCGGGTGCCGAGCAGCAGGGCGGGGCCGGAGCGCTCCACGGCGAGCGCCGGCCGGGCATCGGCGAGGTAGCGGCGGAGGGCGTTCCTGGCCGGGACGCCGAACGGGACGACCCGCTCCTTCGCACCCTTGCCCAGCACCCGGACTGTCAGCCGGTCGAGGTCGACGTCGTCCACGTCGAGGCCGGTCAGTTCGGAGACGCGGACGCCGGTCGCGTACAGCAGTTCGATCACCGTGAGGTCGCGGACGGCGTCGGGGTCGCCGTCGTCGGCACGGACGGCGAGCGAGGTGAGGAGTTCGTCCATCTGCGGGCGCGTGATCACGCGCGGGAGCGTCTTGTCGGGTCGCGGCGCGCGGAGTCGTGCCGCCGAATCCACCCCGCCCCCGTCGCCGCGGACGACCCAGGCGCTGAACCCCCGGGCGGCCGCGGACCGTCGGGCCAGGGTCGCCTTCGACAGCTCGCGCTGCGCCCCCTCCCACAGCCAGTCCCGCAGAAGCTCGAGGGAGAGACCGTCCGTGTCGTCGACCCCTCTGGAGTCCGCGAAGCCCGCGAGTGCGGTCAGGTCCGATCGGTACGCGCGCACGGTTTGCGCCGAGTACCCGCGCTCCACCCGGAGGTGCTGCGCATACCCGTCGATCGCGTCCGCCAACTGCATGCCACCAGCATCCCTCGCTACGCGTGTCCGGCCCGGCAGCGACCCTCGGGACGGTCAGGACGAAAGTGCATTCACATCGTCTTCACCCACCCTCGCTCACCGAGCCGCACGGCCCCGCCGAGCTCCAGTCGCCCGAGCGCGGCGACGATCTCGCGGCTGGACCGGCCGGTCGCGTCGGCGAGCTCTGCGGCCTCGCGGCCAGCCCGCTCGGAAAGCGCTGCGAGGACGGCCTCATCCGACGTACCGCCATCGCCCACCGGATCGACCGTCCGCGTCCCCCCACGGGCTGCGGTGGCACCCGCCGACCTCCGGCCGCCGGCGCCGCCGATCGGCTCGGCGAGCTCGGCCATCTCGTCGGTGGTGGTGACACAGGTGGCGGCGTACTCGCGGATGAGGCGATGGCAGCCGGCGGAGGCCGGGGAGGTGACGGGGCCGGGAACCGCCCCGAGCGGGCGGCCGAGCTCGGCGGCGTGGCCCGCGGTGTTGAGCGAGCCGGAGCGGTGGCCGGCCTCGATCACGACGGTCGCCGAACTGACGGCGGCGATGAGCCTGTTGCGCATGAGGAAACGCCACCGGGTCGGCGTGGAGCCGCACGGGAGCTCGCCCACGAGCGCGCCGGTGTCCGCGACACGGCGAAGGAGATCGCTGTGGCC
>JAEWDJ010000372.1 GCA_023390155.1 Actinomycetes bacterium
TCGCGGATCTTGCCTGCGCCCATCCGCGTGATGAAGGTCAGGCGACCGGGCTCGCGCTCGGGGTCGAGCTTGTCGATGAGGCGGAGCATGGTGTCCGGCGTGGTCGTCGGGCCGAGCTTCACCCCGATCGGGTTGCGCACACGGGACAGGAAGTCGACGTGCGCGCCGTCGAGCTCGCGCGTGCGCTCGCCGATCCACACGAAGTGGGCCGACGTGTTGTACGGCGTTCCCGTGCGGGAGTCGATGCGCGTCATCGGCCGCTCGTAGTCCATGAGCAGGGCCTCGTGGCTGGCGTAGAACTCGACGCGCTTCAGCTCGTCGAAGTCGGCGCCGGCGGCCTCCATGAACTTGATCGCCTTGTCGATGTCGCGCGCCAGGCCCTCGTACCGCTGGTTGGCGGGGTTCGCGGCGAAGCCCTTGTTCCAGCTGTGCACCTCGCGGAGGTCCGCGAACCCGCCCTGGGTGAAGGCGCGGATGAGGTTCAGCGTGGAGGCCGCCGTGTGGTAGCCCTGGACGAGGCGGCGCGGGTCGGCCTGGCGCGACTCCGGCGTGAAGTCGTAGCCGTTGACGATGTCGCCGCGGTAGGCGGGCAGCGTCACGTCGCCGCGCGTCTCCGTGTCGCTGGAGCGCGGCTTGGCGAACTGGCCGGCCATGCGGCCCATCTTGATGACGGGCACGGACGCGCCGTAGGTCAGCACGACGGCCATCTGCAGCACCGTCTTGACCCGGTTGCGGATCTGATCGGCCGTGGCACCGGCGAAGGTCTCGGCGCAGTCCCCGCCCTGGAGCAGGAACGCCTTGCCCTCGGCGGCACGCGCCAGGCGGGTGCGGAGCTGGTCCACCTCGCCGGCGAAGACGAGCGGCGGCAGCGCGGCGATCTCGGCCGAGGCGGCTGCCGCGGCCTCCGCGTCGGGCCAGGTCGGCTGCTGCTTGATCTCGAGGGTGCGCCAATAGTCCAGGCCCTCGATCACGGACTCGTCTGGTCGCACGACGGGATCTGTGGTCTGTAGCACTGGTCTTCCGCTCATTCGGGGGCGCGCCGGCACTCGGCCGCGCCGGTGGATCACTGGATACCCGAGCCTACCGTGCCGCGCCCACCCCGGGTGACGTGAGCGCCCTGTGTGACGGCGCCGACGGGCTCAGCGGCTGAGCGAGGCCCGCTTCTCCTTGACCGTGCTGGCGTAGACGTCCACGTACTCCTGGGCGCCGAGCGCGTGCAGGCGGTACATGATCTCGTCCGTGACGGAGCGGAGGATGAACCGGTCCCCCTCCATCCCGTCGAAGCGGGAGAAGTCGAGGGGCTCGCCGATGATGATGCCGATGCGGCCGATCTTCGGCAGCCGGGTGCCGATGGGCATGATCTCGGCGGTGTCGACCATCGCGACCGGGACGACGGGGACGCCCGCCTCCAGTATCATGCGGGCCACGCCCGTGCGGCCCCGGTAGAGCTTGCCGTCGGGGCTCCGGGTTCCCTCCGGGTAGATGCCGAGGATCTCACCGCGGGCGAGGACCTTCAGGCCGGTGTTGAGGGAGGCCTCGGACGCCTTGCCGCCCGAGCGGTCGATCGGCAGCTGGCCGGTCGCCTTCATGAAGGTCTTGGTGGCCCATCCCTTCAGCCCCTTGCGGGTGAAGTAGTCGCTCTTGGCGAGGAACGACACGTGCCGGTCGACGATGAGCGGCAGGAAGATCGAGTCGATGAACGACAGGTGGTTGCTGGCGAGGATCACCGCGCCCTGGGCGGGCACGTTCTCGACGCCGACCACCCACGGACGGAAGATCCCGCGCAGGATCGGCCCGACGACGACGTATTTCATCAGCCAGTAGAACATCGTCTTGCAGCCTAACCCCCCGTGCGCCTCAGAGGGAGGAGTGCACGCGGGCCAGATCCGCCGCGCCGACGACGCCCGCGTCGTTGACGAGCTCGGCGATCTTGAACTCCGGCTCCGGGTGGTACCCCCGCGCCGGGAGGTTCTCGAGGTAGGCGAGACGGATCGGCTCGAGCAGCAGCTCCCCCGCCTGCGCGACGCCGCCGCCGAACACGAAGAGCTGCGGGTCGAGGACGGCGCCGAGGCTCGCGCAGGCCTGGCCGAGCCAGTCGCCGAGCTGGCGCAGGGCCGCCAGGGCGCCGGGGTCGCCGGCCATGATGAGGGCGGAGATGTCTGAACCGCTGAGCGAGCCGTTGTGCGCCCGTACGTCGGCGAGGGCCTGCCCGATGCCGCCGGCGTCGGCGAGCTCGTTCGCCATGCGCTGGAGGGCGCGGCCGGAGCCGTACTGCTCGATGCAGCCGTGCGCACCGCAGCCGCAGGGCAGCCCGCCGGGGACGACGCGCATGTGGCCGATCTCGGCGCCGGCGCCGAAGCCGCCGCGGAACAGCCGGTCGTTGCTGACGATGGCGCCGCCCACGCCGGTGCCGATGGTGAGGATGACCATGTCGCTCACGAGCCGTCCGGCGCCGAAGCGGAACTCGGCCCATCCGGCGGCGTTCGCGTCGTTCTCGATGAGCACGGGCAGGTCGATCCGGCGCTCCAGCTTCTCCCGGAATGGCTCGTGCCGCCAGTTGATGTTGGGCGCGTAGTAGACGGTCGACTGCGCGGCGTCGATGAAACCCGCGGCCGCCACTCCGGCGCCCGCGATCTCCTCCGGGCCGTCGGAGAGGCGCTCGATCATCGCGACGACCGCGTTCTCGATCTCCTCGGGACGGCTCGCATCGGTCGGGACGCGGTCCTCGCGGACGATGACGCCCAGCTCGTCGACGACGGCCCCCGCGATCTTCGTGCCTCCGATGTCGATGCCGATCGCGTGCACAGGCAGAACCTTCCAGAGGGGGCGGGTGTGGAGTCGGTGCGGATGAGACGCCCAGGGCCAGCCCCGCCGCACCATCTAGAGTGTAGTTAACCTGTCCGGTCGAAGCCATTCGGCCGGGCCCGTCGTCCACCGGTATCGAAGGAGCTGCCGTGATCAGTTTCGAAACACCCGCCGTCGTCCCCGCAGACCCGGAGGCGAACTCGACCGATCTCCTGATCCAGCGGGTCTCAGCCACCCCGGACGCCCCGCTCTTCAGCGTCCCGGACGGCGCCGGCTGGCGTGACATCACCGCCGCCGAGTTCCACCGTCAGGTGGTCGCGCTCGCCAAGGGCCTGGTCGCCGCCGGCATCCAGCCCGGCGACAAGATCGGGCTCATGTGCAAGACGCGCTACGAGTGGAGCCTGATCGACTTCGCGACCTGGTTCGCGGGCGCCGTGCTCGTGCCGATCTACGAGACGTCCTCCCCCACCCAGATCCAGTGGAACATGGCCGACTCGGGCGCCATCGCCGTCATCCTCGAGAACGCCGAGATGCACTCCCGCTTCGACGAGGTGCACGCGGACCTGCCACTCATCAGCAACGTGTGGCAGCTGCACCTCGGCGACCTCGACAAGCTCGCCGCGGCCGGCACGGCCGTTCCGGACGAGGAGATCGAGCGCCGCCGCAACCTCGCCCGCGGCGAGGACATCGCGACCCTCATCTACACCTCGGGCTCGACCGGACGCCCCAAGGGCTGCGTGCTCACCCACTCGAACTTCGTCGAGCTGTCGCGGAACTCCGCCGAGGCGCTCACCGAGCTCGTCAACCAGCCGGGCGGCGCCTCCACCCTGCTCTTCATCACGACCGCGCACGTCTTCGCACGGTTCATCGCCGTGCTCTGCGTCACGGGCGGCGTGAAGGTCGGCCACCAGGCGGACACGAAGCAGCTGCTGCCGGCACTCGCCAGCTTCAAGCCGACCTTCCTCCTCGCCGTGCCGCGCGTGTTCGAGAAGGTGTACAACTCGGCCGAGCAGAAGGCGGAGGCCGGCGGAAAGGGCAAGATCTTCCGCGCCGCCGCCGCGGTGGCCGTCGAGCACTCGAAGGCGGTGGAGGCCGGATCCGTGCCGTTCGGCCTGAAGCTCAAGTTCGCCCTCTACGACCGGCTCGTGTTCAGCAAGCTGCGCGCCGCGATGGGCGGCCGGGTGCGCTACGCGGTCTCCGGGTCGGCGCCGCTCGGCTCCCACCTCGGCCACTTCTTCCACAGCCTCGGCATCAAGATCCTCGAAGGCTACGGCCTCACCGAGACCACGGCGCCCGCGACGGTCAACCTGCCGGACAAGTTCAAGATCGGCACGGTCGGCCCCGCCCTCCCCGGCGTCTCCCTGCGCCTCGCCGACGACGGCGAGATCCAGGTCAAGGGCATCAACGTCTTCAAGGAGTACTGGAAGAACCCGGAGGCGACCGAGGCCGCGTTCGAGGACGGCTGGTTCCGCACCGGCGACCTGGGCGCGTTCGACGCGGACGGCTTCCTGTCGATCACCGGCCGCAAGAAGGAGATCATCGTGACCGCCGGCGGCAAGAACGTCTCCCCCGCCGCCCTCGAGGACCCCATCCGCGCCAACCCGCTGGTCGGGCAGGTCGTGGTCGTGGGCGACCAGAAGCCGTTCATCTCCGCCCTCGTCACGCTCGACACCGAGATGCTGCCGACCTGGCTCGCCAACAACGGCGAGGACAAGGACATGACGCTGGCGGAGGCGTCGGTGAACCCGGCGGTCAACGCCGAGATCCAGCGCGCGGTGGATGCCGCCAACGCCGGTGTCTCGCGGGCCGAGAGCGTCCGCAAGTTCGTCGTGCTGGCGACCGAGCTGACGGAGGCGAGCGGGCACCTCACGCCGAAGCTCAGCATCAAGCGCAACGTCATCCTCGCCGACTTCGCCGACGTGATCGACGGCATCTACAGCGACAACCCCAAGACGCAGGGCATCTCCCTGGCGTACTGAGCGGCGCGTCTCATCGCGACAGCGGAGGAGGTCCGGCCCGACTCGGGCCGGGCCTCCTCCGTTACCTGCGTTTCCCGGGCGTGGCGCCCGCGATCTCCTCCGCTCGCGACCCTCCGGGAGACGGGGATCAGACCTCGTCGCGCCAGGAGTGCTGCGGCGCGTAGCCGAGCACGCGGCGGGCCTTCGCGATGGACAGCAGCGAGTCGTGCTCGCCGAGCTCGCCCTTCAGCGGCACGCCGGGGAACACCTCGGCGACGAGCTCCGCGTTCGGCCGGCTCATGACGCTGTCGGCGGCGGCGATGATGAAGCGGTCGAAGCCGGTGGCATCCCACTCCAGCGCGCGCTTGATCGCCTGCGCGCCGTCGCGGGCGTCGATGTAGCTCCAGAGGTTCCACTTGCGCTTCAACGCGTCGTCGTCGAAAGAGGGGAACGCTGCATAGTCGGCCGGCTCCATGACGTTCGAGAACCGCAGGGCGACGATCTTGAGCGAGGGGTCCCACCGCACCAGCTCGATCGCCATCGTCTCCTCGAGGTGCTTGACCAGCGAGTAGGTCGACTCGGGACGCGCGGGATAGTCCTCGTCCACCGGGATGTAGGGCGGCGGCACGTCGAACGGGAGGCCGAGGACGGTCTCGCTTGACGCGTAGACCACGTTCTTGATGCCCGCCCGCCGCGCGGCCTGGAAGACGTTGTAGGTGACCCGGATGTTGTTGTGGAACGTCGCCGCGTCGCTCAGGATGCCGGGCGCGGGGATGGCGGCGAGGTGCACGATCGCATCGAAGCCGCCGTGCTGGTCGTCGACGCCGAGGAGGGCGTCGAGCGTCTGGCCGTAGTCGGTCAGGTCGACCTTCACGAAGCCGGGGCCGCGCCCGCCCGTCGCGTCGAGACTGACGACATCGTCGCCCGCCGCCCTGAGTTCGCGGACGACGGTGCGTCCGAGCTTGCCTGATCCTCCGGTGACCGCGATGCGCATGCAGTCAGTCTAGGAGCGTGCGGGCTCAGAACCGGTCGCTCAGAACCGGTCGCTCAGAACCAGTCGCTCTCCCGCACCTGCTTCATCGCCTCGCGGCGGGTCTCCTTGTCGAGGCGGTCGAGGTAGAGCTTCCCGTCCAGGTGGTCGGTCTCGTGCTGCAGAGCCTGCGCCATCACTCCCGTGCCCGACACCTCGATCTCATTGCCGTCGACGTCCACGCCGCGGACCCGCGCGAACGGGTAGCGGAGCGTCTTGAACCAGAGGCCGGGGACGGAGAGGCAGCCCTCGTCCACCAGCTCCGGCTCGCCGGAGACCTCGACAAGCTCGGGGTTGATCACGTAGCCGACGTCGCCGTCCACGTTGTAGCTGAAGGCGCGCAGGTTGACGCCGATCTGCGGGGCGGCCACGCCGGCGCGTCCGGGCGGGAGGACGCTGTCGACGAGGTCCTCGACGAGGCCGCGGACCCCCTCGTCGAGCTCCTCGACGGGCAGGGACGGGGTCTTCAGGACGGGGTCGCCGAACAGGCGGATCTGACGCTCGGTCACGGGGTACTCCTCGGTGCTGCGGGGGGCGGGTCGGGCGGCTCAGTCGCGCTCGGCGGGCAGGCCCTCGACGACGAGCGCGGCGAGCGTGCGTGCGGAGAGCTTGGTCAGCGGCTTGAGCGCCTTCCACTGCACCACCGAGCCGGCGGCGAGCTGCGGGTCGTACGGGATGCGGACGATCTCGCGCACGCGGGAGCGGAAGTGCGCCTCGATCTCCTCCAGCTTCACCAGGTTGGTGCCCTGGGTCGCGGTGTTGAGGGCGACGATCGCGTTGCGCACGAGGTCGCCGTAGCCGTTCGCCTCCAGCCAGGTGAGCGTCTCGGAGGCGAGCCGCGCCTCGTCGACGCTGCCACCGGAGACGATCACGAGCGAGTCGGCCCGCTGGAGCGTCGCCCGCATCACCGAGTGGACGATGCCGGTGCCGCAGTCCGTCAGGACGATCGAGTAGAACCGCGCGGTCAGGTCGGCGACGACGTTGTAGTCGTTCTCGTCGAACGCCTCCGACAGGAGCGGGTCCGTGTCGGACGCGAGGATGTCGAGCCGGGTCTCGTCGCGCGAGACGAGGGCGGAGAAGTCCGTGAAGCCGGTGATGCTCGCCGCCTTGTGCACGACATCGCGCACGGTCGCCCTGGTCTGCTTCGGGACGCGCTCGGAGAGCGTGCCGCGGTCCGGGTTGGCGTCGATGGCGACGATGCGGTCCTCGCGGGCGTCGGCCAAAGCCATCCCGAGCAGGGTCGTGACCGTGGTCTTGCCGACGCCGCCCTTGCGGGTGAGCACCGGGACGAACCGCGTGCCGCCCTCGAACTGCTTCTGGATGCGGTGGTCGAGCTCCTTGCGGGCGCGCACCTTGGCCGAATCGCCGAGGTTCACCGTGCGGAAGGTCGCGTTGTAGACGAACCGCTGCCACGGGCCCTCGGGCCCGGGACGCGTCTTGCGGTTGACCTCGAGGAGACGGTCGGCGGTGAGCATCGCGGCCGGCTCCGGCTGCGTGGAGTGCTCTCCGCGCATCCGGTCTCGGCGGGACTGCGAGTAGGCGCTCTCCCCCGCGGGCAGCGGGACGGCGGCCTCGGCCGGCGACTCGGGCGTCTCCGTCGGGCCCGTGGCCAGGCGGGAGGCGACGATCGCGACCGAGGTCGTGTTCGGCTCCGTCGGCGACGCGACGAATCCCGGGTCGACCGGGATGTCGTCGATCGCGACGGCGGCCTCGTCGTCCGGGACCTCTCGCGGAGGGGTCGGCGGAAGGTCCACGGCGATGCTCAGCGTCTCCGGGGTCGTGAGCGTGAGCTCCTCGTCCCGGGGCGCGAGATCGCGGCGTTCCGGCTCCTCCGGCTTCTGTGCCACGGTTCTTCGGTCTCCTTCTTGCCCCCTCGCGGAGGCGACTTCGACAGTGTACGGCGCTAGGCCGTGGTGATCACGACCAGGAGATCACCGGCGTCGACCTGCTGGGTCTTCGGGATGGCGAGGCGCTCGATCGTGCCGGCGACGGGTGCGGTGATGGCCGCCTCCATCTTCATGGCCTCGATCGACGCGACGGCCTGCCCGGCCTCGACCCGGTCGCCCTCGGCGACCTGCAGCGTCACGACGCCCGAGAACGGGGCCGCGACCTGGCCGGGCTTGGCCGTGTCGGCCTTCTCGGCGCTCTTGGTCTCCACCACGATGCCGCGGTCACGGACGAACACCGGACGCAGCTGGCCGTTGAGCGTGGTCATGACGGTGCGCATGCCCTTCTCGTCCGCCTCGCCGATGGCCTCCAGCCCGACGTACAGCCGGACGCCCTTGCTGAACTCGACGACGTGCTCCGAGCCCTGCCTCAGGCCGTAGAGGTAGTCGAGCGAGTCGACCACGGACAGGTCGCCGAACAGCTCGCGCATCTGCTCGAAGATGCGCGTCGGCGCGGGGAAGAGCAGGCGGTTGAGGGTCGCCCGGCGCTCGGTGCTGGAGCCATCGAGGGCGGCGGCGTCCTCCGCGGCGAGGTCCTCGACGCCCACCTTCACGGTCTTGCCGGCGAGCACCTTGCTGCGGAACGGCTCGGGCCAACCGCCCGGGAGCTCGCCCAGCTCGCCCGCCATGAAGCCGACGACCGAGTCCGGGATGTCGTAGTTCTGCGGGTTCTCGGCGAAGTCGACCGGGTCGGCGTTGACGGCGGCGAGGTGCAGCGCGAGGTCGCCGACGACCTTGGACGACGGGGTGACCTTGGGGATGCGCCCGAGGATCTGGTTCGCCGCGGCGTACATGTCCTCGACGAGCTCGAAGTCCTCGGCGAGCCCGAGCGCCTTGGCCTGCTGGCGCAGGTTGGAGAGCTGGCCACCCGGGATCTCGTGCTTGTAGACGCGGCCCGTCGGGCCCGGGAGGCCGGACTCGAACGGCGCGTACACGTGGCGCACCGCCTCCCAGTACGGCTCGAGGTCCTCGACGGCCGACAGCGAGATGCCGGTGTCGCGTTCGGTGTGCGCGAGGGCCGCGACGAGGGCCGAGGCGCTCGGCTGGCTCGTGGTGCCCGCCATCGGCGCGCTGGCGACGTCGACCGCGTCCGCGCCGGCCCGGGCCGCCGCGAGCAGGGTCGCGAGCTGGCCGCCCGGGGTGTCGTGCGTGTGCACGTGCACCGGGAGGTCGAAGCGCTCGCGGAAGGCGCCGACCAGCTTCTCGGCGGCGGAGGGGCGCAGCAGGCCGGCCATGTCCTTGATGGCCAGGATGTGCGCACCCGACTCGACGATCTGCTCGGCGAGCTTCAGGTAGTAGTCGAGCGTGTAGAGGTCCTCGTTCGGGTCGAGCAGGTCGCCCGTGTAGCAGACCGCGACCTCGGCGACGCCCGTTCCCGTGGCCAGCACGGACTCGATCGCCGGGCGCATCTGGGAGACGTCGTTCAGCGCGTCGAAGATGCGGAAGATGTCGACGCCGGTGGCGGCGGCCTCCCGCACGAACGCGTCGGTGACCTGCGTCGGGTACGGCGTGTAGCCGACCGTGTTGCGGCCGCGGAGCAGCATCTGGATGTTGACGTTCGGCAGCGCCTCGCGCAGGGCGGCCAGGCGCTCCCACGGGTCCTCGCCGAGGAAGCGGAGGGCGACGTCGTAGGTCGCGCCTCCCCACGCCTCGACGGAGAGCAGCTCGGGGGTCATGCGCGCGACGTACGGCGCGACGGCGAGGAGGTCCTTGGTGCGGACGCGGGTGGCGAGCAGCGACTGGTGCGCGTCGCGGAAGGTCGTCTCGGTGACGGCCAGCGCGGTCTGCGCACGCAGCGCCTCGGCGAAGCCCTTCGGGCCGAGCTCCAGCAGGCGTTGGCGCGAGCCCGCGGGGGCGGGGGCCGTGAGGTCGATCTTCGGCAGCTTGTCCGTCGGCTCCGCCGTCTCGGGGCGGGCGCCGTTCGGCTGGTTGACGGTGACGTCGGCGAGCCAGTTGAGGACCTTGGTGCCGCGGTCCTTGGAGGTGCGGCCCTTGAACAGCTCCGGGCGCTCCTCGATGAAGGCGGTGGAGACGTCGCCGGCGATGAAGTCCGGGTCCTCCAGGACGGCCTGCAGGAACGGGATGTTCGTGGCGACGCCGCGCACGCGGAACTCGGCCAGGGCGCGACGGGCGCGCTGCACGGCGGCCGGGAAGTCGCGGCCGCGGCAGATGAGCTTGGCGAGCATGGAGTCGAAGTGCGGGCTGATCTGCGAGCCGGGGCTGATGGTTCCGCCGTCGAGGCGGATTCCGCCGCCGCCCGGCGAGCGGTACGTGGTGATCTTGCCCGTGTCGGGGCGGAAGCCCGCGGTCGGGTCCTCGGTCGTGATGCGGCACTGGAGGGCCGCGCCGCGGATGTGCACGGTGCCCTGGCTGAGGCCGAGGTCGGCGAGGGACTCGCCGGCCGCGATGCGCATCTGCGACTGGACGAGGTCGACGTCGGTGATCTCCTCCGTGACCGTGTGCTCGACCTGGATGCGAGGGTTCATCTCGATGAACACGTGCTGACCGGCGCGCTCGCCCGCCGTGTCGAGCAGGAACTCGACGGTGCCGGCGTTCTCGTAGCCGATCGAGCGCGCGAAGGCGATCGCGTCGCGGTAGAGCGCCTGCCGGATGTCGTCGGAGAGGTTCGGCGCCGGCGCGATCTCGACCACCTTCTGGTGGCGGCGCTGCACCGAGCAGTCGCGCTCGAACAGGTGCATGGTGTCGCCCTGGGAGTCGGCGAGGATCTGCACCTCGATGTGGCGCGGGCGCAGCACGGCCTGCTCGAGGAACATGGTCGGGTCGCCGAACGCGCTGTCGGCCTCGCGCATGGCCTCCTCGAGGGCGGGGCGCAGCTCCTCCTTGCTGTTGACCCGGCGCATGCCGCGGCCGCCGCCACCGGCGACCGCCTTGGCGAAGATCGGGAAGCCGATCGCGTCGGCGCCGGCGAGCAGCTCGTCGATGTCGCGCGACGGCGGCGTGGACTGCAGGACGGGGACGCCCGCCGCGATCGCGTGCTCCTTCGCCGTGACCTTGTTGCCCGCCATCTCGAGCACCTCGGCGCGCGGGCCGATGAAGGTGATGCCGGCCGCGCGTGCCGCCTCGGCGAGCTCCGGGTTCTCGGACAGGAAGCCGTAGCCCGGGTAGATGGCGTCGGCGCCCGACTCCTTCGCGACGCGGATGATCTCGCTCACGTCGAGGTAGGCGCGCACCGGGTGACCGGGCTCGCCGATCTGGTAGGCCTCGTCGGCCTTCAGCCGGTGCATGGAGTTGCGATCCTCGTACGGGAAGACGGCGACTGTCTCAGCCCCCAGCTCATATGCGGCGCGGAACGCCCGGATGGCGATTTCTCCGCGATTGGCGACGAGGATCTTTCGGAACATGGGGACCTTTCGAGCAGGGGGCAGCACCACACAGCAAACGGTTAGGTTCTCTAAGACTAGTGAAGGTAACGTGGCTCTCGTGCACGTACTCAGCGTTAGTTCCCTCAAGGGCGGTGTCGGAAAGACCACGGTGACGCTCGGGTTGGCCTCGGCGGCGTTCGCGAAAGGTCTGCGGACGCTGGTCGTGGACCTCGATCCGCAGTCGGACGTCTCGACCGGCATGGACATCCAGGTCGCCGGTCACCTCAACGTGGCCGACGTGCTCGCCTCCCCCAAAGAGAAGATCGTGCGCGCCGCGATCGCCCCGTCCGGATGGACGAAGGGCCGACCGGGCAAGATCGACGTCATGATCGGCAGCCCGTCGGCGATCAACTTCGACGGGCCGCACCCCAGCATCCGCGACATCTGGAAGCTCGAGGAGGCGCTCGCCAACGTCGAGCACGACTACGAGCTCGTCCTGATCGACTGCGCGCCGTCGCTGAACGCCCTCACCCGCACGGCGTGGGCGGCGAGCGACCGCGTCGCGGTCGTCACCGAGCCGGGTCTGTTCTCGGTCGCCGCCGCCGACCGCGCGCTGCGCGCGATTGAGGAGATCCGGCGCGGCCTCTCCCCCCGCCTGCAGCCGCTCGGCATCATCGTCAACCGCGCCCGGGTGCAGTCGCTGGAGCACCAGTTCCGCATCAAGGAGCTGCGCGACATGTTCGGCCCGCTGGTGCTCGCACCGCAGCTGCCGGAGCGCACCTCGCTGCAGCAGGCCCAGGGCGCGGCGAAGCCGCTGCACGTCTGGCCGGGCGAGAGCGCGCAGGAGATGGCGCACAACTTCGACCTGCTCCTCGAGCGGGTCCTGCGCACCGCGCGCATCGGCGAGTACGCGACCGCCGGTTCCTGACGGCGACGACGACCGAAAGTCGTCAGCCCATCCCGGTCTGACCGGAACGGGCGCGAGTCCGCAACGGGCTCAGGAGGCCTTGGACTTCGACGCGCGGCGCTGAGCGAGCTCGTCGAGGGAGTCGCCCTGGGTGTCGAGCTCGACCAGGCTGGACTCCACCTCGCGGAGGACCTTGCCGACCGCGATGCCGAAAACGCCCTGGCCGCGGCTGACGAGGTCGATGACCTCGTCGTTGGAGGTGCAGAGATAGACGCTCGCGCCGTCGCTCATGAGCGTGGTCTGGGCGAGGTCGCTGACCCCCGCCTCGCGCAGCTGGTTGACCGCGGTGCGGATCTGCTGCAGCGAGATGCCGGTGTCGAGGAGGCGCTTGACGAGCTTCAGCACCAGGATGTCGCGGAAGCCGTAGAGGCGCTGCGAGCCGGAGCCGGCGGCGCCGCGGACGGTCGGCTCGACCAGGCCCGTGCGGGCCCAGTAGTCGAGCTGGCGGTACGAGATGCCCGCCGCCCGCGCGGCGACGGCGCCGCGGTAGCCGTTGGCGTCGTCCATGTCCGGAAGGCCGTCGGTGAACAGCAGCCCCAGGTCATAACGGGCAGCGCCGTCGTCACGACTCGCTTCGCTCATGATGTACGCCTCTCGCCCGTTCTCGGATCGTGCGCCGACGATGGGGCGCTTTCATCCACGGTACCCATGCGGGAGGTCCCGGGCAACGACATCCGGCCATTCACTGTCGGCGTGTCGAGCGGATCCGTCAGCTACGGACGCAGCCGGGCGAGCGACGACCGGATGATGCTGCCGCGGACGACGTCGAGCTGCCCGGCGATCTCCCGCGCCAGCTCGGCGGTCCGGGCCTTGCTGGTGACGTCGTTGCGGTGCGCGATCGGCACGAGCGCGGTCTCGATGAGGCCGATCTCGCGCTCGGCGGCGGCGCGGAAGCCGCGCAGATGGCGCGGCTCGATCCCGGTGCGGCCGAGCTCGACGAGGGCGCCGAGAACGGTCAGGGCCTCCTCGCCGTAGACGTCGGCCGGCGCGATGAGGGAGGCGCTGATCGCCTCCTGCAGGAGCTCGGCGCTGGCGCCGGACTCACGGAGGAGGTCGTCGCGCTGGAACCGGCGCTCGTCCCCCAGCATCGACGGCGCAGCGCCCGTGCCCGGCAGTGCGGGCTCGAGACCGGCGTCGAGATCGGCGAGGTACGCCTTGATGACCTTGAGGGGCAGGTAGTGGTCCCGCTGCATCCCGAGCACGGTGCGGAGCCGCTCGACGTCCTCCGGGGAGAACTTGCGGTAGCCGGACGCCGTGCGCGCCGGCGAGACGAGCCCGCGCTCCTCGAGGAAGCGCAGCTTCGACGAGGAGAGGTCGGGGAACTCGGGCGTCAGACGTTCGAGGACCTGGCCGATGCTCAGCAGCGCGCGCGAGGCGGCCGGCACCCTCGCAGCTTGCCGGGCCACTAGCCGTTCGCCGCGGCGGCGAGGTCTTGGCGGGATGCGTAGAACGTCAGGCGGAACTTGCCGATCTGGACCTCGGCCGAGTCGGCGAGGAGGGCGCTCTCGATGCGCACCCCGTCGTAGTAGGTGCCGTTCAGCGACGCGAGGTCGCGCACCTCGAAGGCCGTGCCGCGGCGGGTGAACTCCGCATGGCGGCGCGAGACGGTCACGTCGTCGAGGAAGATGTCGGCGTTGGGGTGGCGGCCCGCGGTCGTCACATCGGCGTCGAGCAGGAAGCGCGCGCCGGCGTTGGGACCGCGGCGCACCACCAGGAGCGCCGAGCCGGACGGCAGGGCGCTGATCGCCTCCTGCTCCTCCGGCGAGATCTCGCCGGCCGGCGGGAACATCTTCGATACGAAGTCCTCGCCGAAGCGCGCCGTAGTGTCCTCATTCCCCGACGCGGCGTCACGCAGGGGGTTGTTCGCGGCGTCGTCGGCCGGTCTGTTCAGGTCGTTCTCGTCAGGCACCGTCAACCTCCTCGTGATCCAGCGTATCCGATCGCGCGGCCAGGTCATCGGCCGGAAGACGGATTACCCGTGCGGTTTCGCGAATATAGACGATGCCGGCCCACCAGTAGAGGAAAGCGCCCCACAGGGCGAAGGCCCAGCCGAGCGGGAGAGAGTAGGGCGCGAGGGGCTCGAACGCCTCCCCCAGCATGAGCAGCGGGAGCGCCCAGAACAGGCAGAACGTGGCCACCTTGCCCAGGTGGTGCACGGGCAGCGGCCCGAAGCCGTGGTTCGCGAGGATGACGCCGAGCACCGCGAGCATGACGTCGCGGGCGACGATGACGGCGACGAGCCACCAGGGGATGACCTCGCGCCAGGCGAGACCGATCAGCGCGGCGAAGATGTAGAGCCTGTCGGCGGCCGGGTCGAGCAGCTGGCCGAGGCGGGAGACCTGACCGAGCCGGCGGGCCAGGTAGCCGTCGAGGAAGTCGGTGAAGCTGGAGACGACGAGCACGAGCAGGGCGAGCGCGTCCTGGCCGACGATCACGAACGCCAGGAACACCGGCACGAGCGCGAGCCGGAAGAAGCTGAGGAGGTTCGGGATCGTCCAGACGCGGGAACTCACCTCGCGTGCGCCGACTCCATCCACTCCTCCACTCTAGTGACCGGGGGCCGACGGCCTAGGATGACGGCGTGGAGCCCTTTCTGATCTGCCTCTGGATCCTGCTCGGCGCGTGCGTCCTCACCTGGGTGCTGTCGCTCATCACCGGCGAGCACTCGTGGGTGGACCGCATCTGGTCGATCGTGCCCGTCGCCTACGTCTGGGTGTTCGCCGGCGCGACCGGCCTGTCCGACCCGCGGCTGGTGCTGATGGCCGGGCTGGTCACGCTCTGGGGCGCGCGGCTGACGTTCAACTTCGCGCGGAAGGGCGGCTACGCGCCCGGCGGGGAGGACTACCGCTGGGAGGTGCTGCGCGGCCGGATGGGCCGGGGCGCGTTCCAGCTGTTCAACCTCTTCTTCATCGTGATCTACCAGAACGTGCTCCTGCTGCTGATCTCGCTCCCCGCGTGGACGGCGTTCGAGCACCGGACTCCGCTCGGGCCGCTCGACATCGTGCTGGCCGCGGTGTTCCTCGCGTTCCTGGTCGGCGAGACCGTCGCGGACCAGCAGCAGTGGGACTTCCACGGCTGGAAGAAGGCGGAGGTCGCCGCCGGCCGCACCCCCTCTCCGCGGTTCCTGCAGACCGGGCTCTTCCGCGTCTCGCGGCACCCGAACTTCTTCTTCGAGCAGGCGCAGTGGTGGGTGCTCTTCCTGATCGGCTGCTCGGCCGCCGGCTCCCTCCTCCAGTGGACCGTGATCGGGCCGGTGCTGCTCACCGGGCTGTTCATCGGCTCGACCGTCTTCACCGAGAGCATCTCGCGGGCGCGCTACCCGGAGTACGCCGAGTACCAGCGACGCACGTCGCCCATCGTGCCGTGGTTCCCGCGCGGCCGGGGCGACGCGCCCGTCACGGCGTCGCGGTGACCGGGCGGGGCGGCTTCGGGAAGACCGACCGCATGTGGTCGGAGTCGAGGTAGTCGGCGACGCCGATCAGCAGCAGGCTGAACAGGATCTGCTCGGTCACCATCCAGAGCGGGTAGAGACCGGGGATCGCGGCGAGCACGAGCGTGACCACGGGGAAGATCTTGGAGAACAGCCGCAGCCGCGAGTAGGCCCAGTAGTAGCCCTTCTGCGCCCGCCAGGCGAAGTAGAACAGCGTGGCCGTCATCGCGAGGACGATGAGGGCGCGCATCCAGACGGCGAACGGCAGGTCGACGCCGTCGAGTGTCAGGACGACGGCGACCACGACGGCCGCGGCGCCGATCAACAGCTCGGCCAGGAGCAGCCAGAAGATCACGACGAACGCACGGCGCGTGCGCGGGTGGTCCCGCCCCTCGGCGGGGACGACGTACCCCGCATGGCGACCGCCCGCGAGGCGGTCCAGCCGCTGCAGCAGGTGTTCCATGCCGTTCACGCTACCCGGTCGCCCGCGCGCGGCGGGTGATCCCCGCTCCCCGGCCGCGGAGCGCGTACCGTGGAGGCATGTCCTGCATCCGGTTCAACACCCCTGCCCAGCGTCAGGCCATGCGTGAGCACCGCCCGGCGATGCTCACGGCGGAGGAGGCGGCGGCGCTGCACCCGTCTCCCCCGGTGACGGAGAGCAAGATCCGCCGGCTCCGGCTGCTCGCGCGCGACGCCAACCCGAAGATCCGGGAGGCGGTGGCGAGCAGCTACAACACGCCCGTCGACCTGTTCCAGACGCTCGCCGCCGACCCCGACGAGGGCGTGCGCGGCTGCGTGGCCAAGAACGAGGCGACGCCGTGCGACATCCTCCGCGAGCTCGCCGAGGACCGCTCCGAGACCGTGCGCGGCTGGGTGGCCGTCAACTACTTCGTGCCCGCCGACGTGATGGAGAAGCTGGCGAACGACCGCAGCCGCACCGTCCGCAGCCTCGTCAAGTGGAAGGCGGAGCTGGCCGAGGAGGCCGCGGCCGAGGCCGCTGCGTCGGTCCCGGTGCCCGCGGTCTGACCGTGCCGGAGCCGTCGAGCGTCCGCGTCGACGCGTGGGCGTGGGCCGTGCGCCTGTACAAGACCCGGTCCGCCGCCTCCGACGCGTGCAAGGCCGGGCATCTGAAGGTGAACGGCGACCGCGCGAAGCCGTCGCAGCAGGTGCACGTCGGCGACGAGGTGCGCGCCTTCGTCGGCGGCTCCGAGAAGATCTACATCGCACGGCGGCTCATCGTGAAGCGCGTCGGAGCGGTGATCGCCGCCGACTGCGTCGAGGACCGGACGCCGCCTCCCCCGCCGAAGACCGAGGCGCCCGCCGACATCACGCGCGATCGCGGGGCCGGCCGGCCGACCAAGCGGGAGCGGCGCCTGCTGGAACAGCTGCGGGGCCGCTGATGCCGGGGGCCGCGCGCGGCACCGCCCGGGTCGGCATCTCGGGCTGGACCTACGCGCCCTGGCGCGGGGTGTTCTACCCGAAGGGGCTGCCGCACCGCTCCGAGCTCTCCTATGCTGCCGAGCGGCTCGACTCGATCGAGCTGAACGGCAGCTTCTACTCGCTGCAGCGGCCGACCAGCTGGCGGAACTGGTCCGCTCAGACCCCGGACGACTTCGTCTTCGCCGTCAAGGGCGGCCGGTACATCACCCACATCCTCCGGCTGAAGAACACCCGCGTCGCGCTCGCCAACTTCTTCGCCTCTGGGCTCCTCTCCCTCGGGCCGAAGCTCGGACCGCTGCTCTGGCAGCTGCCGCCGACGCTCCAGCTCGAGCCCGACGTGCTCGACGCGTTCCTCGCCTCGCTGCCGCGCACCACCGGGGAGGCGGCCCGCCTCGCGACCGAGACGACGCTGGAGGAGGACCGCCGCGACACCGCGAGCCCGGTCGACCTCCCCCTCCGCCACGCCGTGGAGGCACGGCACGCCTCCTTCGTCGACCCGGCCTTCGCCCGGATCGCCCGCGCCTACCGCGTCGCGGTCGTGGTGGCGGACACCGCCGGACGCTACCCGGTGCTGCGGGATGTCACAGCCGATTTCGTCTACGTGCGCCTGCACGGCGACGAGGAGCTGTACACGAGCGGCTACACCGACGAGGCGCTCGACCGCTGGGCGGCCGACGCCCGGGAGTGGCTCGACGCGGGCCTCGACGTCTACGCGTACTTCGACAACGACGTGAAGGTGCGAGCGCCGTACGACGCGATGGGGCTGCGGGAGCGGCTGCGCTAGTTCTGCAGCACCGACAGCACGTTGCCGGCGGGGTCGCGGAACCACGCGATGTCGGGGCCGCGGTCCTGGCTGCGCCCGCGGAGGACGCCCTTGTCGTCGGTGGGGAGCTGCGGGTCGTCGTAGATCGCGGTCGCCACGCCGCGGGCGTTGAGATCGTCGACGGCGGCGTCGATGTCGTCCACCACCAGGTTCAGGATGGTGAACGTCGCGGGCTGGTGATCCGGCTTGGGGTAGACGAAGACGTGAGAGCCGGCGGGCAGGGCGATGTCGAGGTTGCCCATCGGGCCGTCGGAGACATCGAGCCCGAGCGTGTCGCGGTAGAAGGTGCGGGCGGCGTCGATGTCGTCGACGCTGAAGCCGCTGAAGATGTCGAGCGGGGTGACCATGCCCCCACTCTGCTCCGCGTCGACGCGCGCGTCTAGACGACGCGGACTCTAGACGAAGCGCACGGACTCCTGCAGCCGGGTGCGCAGCTCGAAGGCGCGGTCCACGCTCTCGCGCCCGGCCGCGCTCGCGCCGTCGCGGAGGATGGTGGGCAGCAGCGACCGGCGCACGACGAGGGAGCCCGCCAGCCGGCCCCGCTGCACGACGTCGAACGGCACGGCGAGGGCGTCGTCCGGCACCACCACGATGAGCGTCGTGAAGCGGACCCCCGCCTGGCGCCCGAAGCTCTTCGCCGAGCGGTGGAGCTCGTGGAAGGGCTCCTCGTCCGGGCCGATGCCGGGACCCACGAGCTCGCCCTTGGCCAGCTTGACCTCCGCGCCCCAATCCGCCGAGCGGAGGGCGAAGAGGCCGGCGGGGCCGAGGACGATGTGGTCGATCTTCGCGTCCGTGGACGGGTGGACGGCGACGTCGTTCCAGATGGTGAAGCCGATGCCGAGCCCGGAGACGGCCCGCGCGGTGGCCTCCTCGGCGAGGGCCTCGGCCAGGAGGCCGCGGATCTCGCGGGGCGCGGAGCGCACGAGGGCCGGATCGTACGGGTCGTCGAGCTCGGTGCCGCGGCCGACCCACTCGCGCAGGAGCGCCAGGTAGCGCTCGCGAGCACGACCGCCGGGATGGCCGTAGCGGCGCGCGCGGACGGCGGCGCCGCCGCCGCGCGTGGACCGGGTGGCATGGAAGGTCGCGCTGAATCCCCCGCCGTCGCCGTCGTAGCCGCCGGCGACCGCGTCCACCACGACGCTCTCGCCGCGGTCGTAGCGGGCGCGATCGTCCGGGTCGCCGACGAGTTCCCACGCCTCCTGCACCGCCTGGAACGCCGCGGCGGTTCCGCCGGTGTCGGGGTGCGTCTGCCGGGCCAGCCGGCGGTAGGCGCGCCGCAGCTCCTCCTGGGTGGCGGTCGAACGGACGCCGAGCACCTCGTACGGGGTGGGCGCGGCCGGACTGTCGCTCATTCGGTCGGTGGTCCTTCTGTCGGTCGGGGGCTCGGACTTCGACGATAGCGCTCGGATCCGGGCGTTTGCTCGATTTCGTATTGCGGACGGAAAGTGACCGCATCCGCTTCTAGCCTGGGATCACACTGGAAGCCACGACAGAAAGGCACCGACATGACCATCAGCGACTGGCGCATCGAGCTCATCATCCTCCCCGTCACCGACGTCGACCGGGCGAAGGAGTTCTACGTCGAGAAGCTCGGCTGGCACGCCGACCACGACCAGCGGGTGTCCGAGACCCTGCGCTTCGTGCAGGTCACCCCTCCCGGGTCGGCGTGCTCGATCGCGTTCGGCGAGAGCCTGACCGAGATGGCCCCCGGCACCATGCAGGGCCTGCAGATCGTCGTCCCGGATGCGGACGAGGCGCTCGCGCACCTGCGCACGAACGGGGTGGAGGCGCAGGGCGTCGCCGACCTGGCGTGGGGCCGCTTCGTCAGCTTCAGCGACCCCGACGGCAACGCGTGGAGCCTTCAGGAGCTGCCGCCGCGTCCGTGAGCCGTCTCAGCGCAGGGCGTACGCGATCAGCAGCAGCGTGACGGCGAAGCCGCAGGCGTAGTTGATCCAGAGGAAGCGCCGCCAGCCGCGGTTGGCGGCGCTCGACGCCGCGTCCGAGACCGACCAGAACGGCGCCGCCGTGAGGATGTACGGGATGGCGAGCACCGCCGCCAGCGGGCCCGGCCACGGCGTCGCGAGCATGCAGAGCCCCGCGAAGGCCCACGCGACGATCGCGAACCGCGTCGTCCAGGCCGCGCCGAGCACGGTGGCGATGGAGGCGATCCCGCCTTCACGGTCGGGCACGACGTCCTGCACGGCGCCGAAGGCGTGACTGCCGACGCCCCAGAGGAAGAACGCGAGCAGCACCAGCCACAGTGCGGGAGTGAAGGCGGCGCCCGCGAGCACGAGGCCGTAGAGCGCCGGGCTCACGAAGTGGAAGCTCGAGGTCGCCGAGTCGAGGAACGGGATCTCCTTGAAGCGGAGTCCGCGCACCGAGTAGGCGAGCTCGGCGAAGACGCTGGCCGCGAGCACCAGCCACGACAGCGGGCCGCCCACGACGACGAGGTACACCAGGAACGGTGCCGACGAGACGGCCGCGGCGACGAGCGTGCGCCGGTGCATGCCACGATCGAGGAGCGCCCCCTCCGCTCCGCCCTTGCGCGGGTTGCGGAGGTCGGACTCGTAGTCGAACACGTCGTTCACGCCGTACATCGTGAGGTTGTACGGGATGAGGAAGTAGAAGGTGCCGACGACGAAGGTGACGTCGACGCGCCCGGTCGTGAGCAGGTACGCCGCAGCGAACGGGAACGCGGTGTTGATCCAGCTGAGGGGCCGGGAGGCGAGCAGCAGCTGCCGCCAGGGCGCCGGTGCGGCGGTCGTCGTCATGCCTCCTCCCCCTCATCGCTCGCGCGCGCGGCGACCGGCCGGCGGCGGGTGAGGAGCCAGATCGCGGGGAGCAGCAGGAGGCCCGCGAGCGGATAGGCGAAGTCCTCGAGCGGGACCAGGCCGATGCGCGCCCCGCTGAGATGGACGTCGTCGTAGGTCATCAGTCCGGCCCCGATCATCAGGTTGTCGAAGACGGCGGTCAGCACCGCGAGCAGGACTCCCGCGGCGACGACGGGCAGCCACCAGCGGCGCACCAGCTCCGCCCGGTCGGGCGCCCGGAGGACGGCGACGGCCAGCACCAGCGCGGCGACGAGGAGGAAGACGGCGTCGAGCCAGAGGTAGGTCACGGCCGTTCCTCCCGTCGACGGTCCAGCACCGCGCGGCCGGCGGCGATGAGCACGAGGGTCAGGTAGCAGAGGAAGACGAGGAAGAAGATCTCCTCCAAGGGCAGCTCGGGAGCGACCTCGATGCCCGTCATGTAGCGCGAGCCGCCGCGGGCGAAGATGCCGAGCGCGATGCCCACCGCGTCCCACGCCAGGAAGAAGGCCAGGCCGACCCCCAGGGTGATCCCGGCGCGGCGGGCGTCGCGCCAGAACACCAGCCGGAACCGCCGGTCGAGCAGCACCATGGCCCCGAGCGAGACGAGCAGGGCGAGCAGGTAGAGCAGCGTCACGGCACCCTCTCCGCGCGGGCCGCCGGGGCGAGGGGCTCTGGCAGCGGCGTGGCGCTCACGTCCCCGCGCAGCCGCTTCACGACGAGCTCGGCGCTGATGAGGCACATCGGCAGCCCGATGCCCGGGATGGTCGAGCAGCCCGCGTAGAGGAGGCCGTCGATGCGGCCGGAGACGTTGCCCGGGCGGAAGAAGGCGCTCTGCCGGAGCGTGTGCGCCGGCCCGAGCGCTCCCCCGCGCCAGGCGCCGAGGTCGCGTGCGAAGTCCTCGGGACCGATGGTCCGCCGGAACAGGATGCGGTCGGCGAGGTCCGGGATGTCCGCCCACGCCGCGATCTGAGCGATCGCCTCGTCGGCCGTGCGCTCGACCAGCCGGTCGCCGGCGCCGTCGACGCCGCCGGAGCCGATGGACACGTCCGCGGGGACGGGGACGAGGACGAAGAGGTTCTCCGCGCCGGCGGGGGCCACGCCCGGGTCGGTCTCGCTCGGCATGCAGACATAGAGGGAGGCCGGGTCGGGGATGCCCGGATCCGCGCCGTAGATCCGCTCGAAGTTGGCGACCCAGTCGGTCGTGAAGAAGAGGTTGTGGTGGGTGAGCTGCGGCAGCCTCCCCCGCACGCCGAGCAGGACGAGGACGGCGCCCGGTCCGGGATCGCGCTTGTCCCAGACGCGCTCGGGATGGGTGCGCAGCTCGGCCGGGACGAGCGTGGTCTCAGTGTGGTGCAGGTCGGCCGCCGAGACGACGATCTCCGCGTCGAGCTCGCGCGGCACCCCGGCGGCGTCCACGTAGGCGACACCGGTCGCGCGGGCCTGTGCGGGGCCGCCGGCCGTGCGGATCGCGGTCACCCGGGCCCCGGTCTCGATGCGCACCCCCGCCTCGGAAGCGAGGGCGGCGATCCGGTCGATCAGGGCGGTGAACCCGCCCATCGGGTAGCGGACGCCGTCGTCGAGATCGAGATGGCTCATCAGGCTGTACATGCTCGGCGCGCGGTCGGGTGAGGTGCCGAGGAACACGGCCGGGTACCCGAGGATCTGCCGCAGCCGCACGTCCCGGACGAAACGCGCGACGTAGCGGTCGAGCGGCTGGAGCAGCAGCCGGGCGAGGCGGCCCGCCCGGCGCAGGACCGACCGGGTCAGGAGCGGGCGGAACGACGCGAAGGTGCCGTAGAGGAACGAGGAGACCGCGAGCCGGTAGGTCTCCCCCGCGCGGTCGAGGTAGCGGTCGAGGGCGGCGCCGGCCCCGGGCTCCACGCTCTCGAAAAGCGCGCGGTTCGCGGCTCCGTCGGCGCGCACGTCGAGCGGGGCACGGCGGTCCTCTGAGAAGACGCGGTAGCCGGGGTCGAGCGTCACGAGATCGAGCTGCTCGGCCGTGCTGGTGCCGAGGAGGCCGAAGAAGTGGTCGAAGACCTCGGGCATGAGGTACCACGACGGACCGGTGTCGAAGCGGAAGCCGTCGTGCTCCCAGGATCCGGCTCGGCCGCCGACCCGCGCCGACTGCTCCAGGAGGGTCACCTCGTGTCCGTCGCGCGCGAGCAGGGCCGCGGTCGCGAGGCCCGCGATGCCGCCGCCGATGACGACGACGCGCCCCGGCCCGGTCATCGCCGGACCCCCGCCCCGGAGCGCAGGAGGATGGCGAGCTTGGTGCGCGTCGGCACGCTGACGCGGTGGGCGAGCAGCTCCGGCGCGGGCGTGGACCGGATGCGGTCGCTCAGCTCGGCGAACAGCCCGTGCGCGGCGAGGACCGCTCGGCGGCAGTTGTCCGGCAGCTCGGGGATGACGTCGGCGGCGGCGCCCAGATCGCAGTCGATGTCGACCACGAGCGCGAGCTTCTGCCGCTCGGTGAGCCGTGCCGGGTCGATGCCGGGGAAGTAGCTGCGGCCGAGCTCGGTGTAGTCGACGGCGAGGTCGCGGAGGAAGTTGATCTTCTGGAAGGCCGCGCCGAGCCGCCGCGCGCCGGACTCCAGGCGGCGCCGGGTCTCCGGGTCGACGGGGCGGCCGGAGAGGAAGGCGGCCAGGCACATCAGCCCAACGACCTCGGCGGAGCCGTAGATGTAGTCGCGCAGCTCCTCCGCGGTGAAGTCGACCGGGCTGAGGTCGCGGCGCATCGACGCGAAGAAGGGCCGGGTCAGCTCGCTCCCGAAGCCGGCGGAGCGCGCCGTGCAGGCGAAGGCGTGGACCACCACGTTGGCGCTGTACCCGGTGCGCATGGCGCGCTCGGTGTCGGCCTCCAGCGCGTCGAGCAGCTCGCGCTGATCGTCCACCGTGAGGCCGGCCTCCGCCGCGGCCCCGTCGACGATCTCGTCGGCGACGCGGACGAGCGCGTAGACGTCTTCGACGCGCGGGCGGACCTCGGCGCCGAGCAGGCGCGTCGCCATGCCGAAGGAGGTCGAGTACTCGCGGATGATGGTGGCGGCGCCGACGTGGGCGGCGCGGGTGTAGAGGCCGAGGTCGGTCGGCTGGGCGCCGGCGGGGATCGTGCCGGCTGGGATCGTGCGGGTCATCCGAGCCTCCCGATGCAGCTGCGGGCGATGGTGGTGAGCTCTGCGGCGAGGCCGGCCGGCACCTCGGGGGTGTCGAGCGCGGCGACGGCCCGGTCGACCTGGTCGGCCAGCAGCCGCTCGACGAAGCTGCGCGCACCGCACTCCTCGAGGGTGCGCGCGATCGCCGCCGCCTCCGCGAGGGTCAGGTCGGGCCGGCCGAGGCCGCCCTCGATCTCGCCCCAGCGATCGGTGCTGCGCGCGAAGGCGATCAGCGTCGTCTTCTTGCCCTCCCGCAGGTCGCCGAGCACGCTCTTGCCGGTCTGCCGCTGGTCGCCGTAGACGCCGAGGAGGTCGTCGCCGAGCTGGAAGGCGATGCCCACCAGCCGGCCGTACTCGGCGAGGACGGCCAGGAGGCGGTCGTCGCCGCCGCCGAGGATGGCGCCGGCCATGATGGGCCCGGCGACCGAGTAGGCCGCGGTCTTGCGCTCGGTCATCCCGAGCACCGCGGGCAGGGACGGGGTGGTCAGCCCCACGGCCAGGCCGACGTCGGCGAGCTCGCCGGCGGCCGTCACGACCACCGAATGGTCGAGGATGTCGAGGAGCCGCTCGCGCGCGGCCGTCGGCACGTCGAGCCGCCCGACGAGCGCGGTCGCGGCGTGCAGCAGGAGATCGCCGGCGAGGATGGACGCCGACTCGCCCCAGAGCCGCGCGCGGGCGCCATCCGCACCCTGGGCGGACGCCTCGGCGGCGAACTCGCCGGACAGGTTCGGCCGCCCGCGCCGCACGGTGTCGCCGTCGATGACGTCGTCGTGGAGGAGGAACGCGGTGTGCAGGAGCTCGAACGCAGTCGCCGTGTCGACGGCGGCGCGGCTTTCCGCCGCACCGCCGAGAGCGGCCACGGTGGCGAGGACGAAGCGGGGGCGCATGCGCTTGCCGCCGTCGGCCGCCGCGCGGGCGCTGGACCAGAGGTGCTGATAGTCGTCGCCGTAGGTCGCCGACGCGGCGATGCGCTCGGCGAAGAAGGCGGCGAGACGTCCGTCGACCCGGGCGAGGCCGTCGACGACGTCGCGCGGCTCCTCCCGGACCGCCGGGCGGCGGTCGACTCCGGTGTCGTAGGTGGGCATCCGGACCTCCTCGCCGGCCAGATTATCTAGCCAAGTTAGAATTTAAGCTATCACGCTTCTTGCTCGTCGCGTAAGCTGTCCGCATGGGTTCACGGGACGATGCGCGACGCATCTCAGGGTCGATGATCGACCCCCGCGTCATCGACCCCCGGCAGGAGCTCGTGCGCCACGACGACCTGCCCGAGGAGGAACTCGCGGAGATCGTGGCGCTGCTCGGCGCCATCCGCGGATGGCGCGAGGCCGAGCAGCGGCTGAGCTTCGAATCGCGCAGCCGGATGCGCCTCAACGAGACCGACATGAAGGCCCTCCGGTACATCATCGCGTCGACGAACGCGGGCATCGCGGTGACCGCGGGCGCGCTCGCCGAGCACCTCCACATCTCCACGGCCTCCACCACGAAGCTGCTCGACCGTCTGGAGGCGTCAGGGCACGTGCAGCGCCGCCCCCACCCCACCGACCGCCGGGCGGTCACGGTCGAGATCAGCCCGGAGACACACCGGGAGGTGCGGCGCACGATGGGCCAGCAGCACGCCCGCCGGTTCGAGGTCGCCCGCGCCCTGAGCTCGGAGGAGCGGGCGATCGTCACCCGCTTCCTCACCGACCTGAGCGCGACCACCCGCGTCAGTCCACCGGCGGACGAGGACTGACCACCGAGCGCAGCCGCTCCGGCTCGGCGACGATCCGGTTCGCCATGCCGTTGAAGATCACGCCGTGGAACGGCAGGATCGCGAACCAGTAGAGCCGGCCGGCCAGGCCGTGCGGGAAGAACACCGCCCGCTGGCGGTAGCGCGAGCCTCCTTGTTCCCCCGGCGTCACCGAGAGCTCGAGCCAGGCCAGGCCCGGGACGCGCATCTCGGCGCGCAGCCGGAGCTCGCCTCCCTCGGCGCTGCGGGAGATGCGCTCGACGCGCCACCAGTCCAGCACCTCGCCGGTGGAGAGCCGGTCGGCGTCGCGGCGGCCGCGGCGCAGGCCCACGCCGCCCACCAGCTTGTCGAGCCAGCCGCGCAGCGCCCACGCGAGAGGGAAGGAGTACCAGCCCCGCTCGCCGCCGATGCCCTCGACCACGCGCCACAGCTCGTCGGGGGCGGCGGGCGAGACGCGTTCGCGCACGTCGGTGTAGACCGTGTGGCCGGCCCACTCCGGGTCGCTCGGCAGGGGGTCGCTGGGGGCGCCCGCGACCGAGGAGTTGCGCCAGCTGGTCTCCACGTCGCCGTCGCGCATCCGGGCGAGGGCGAGGCGGACGGCGGCGCGGTAGCCGGTGAGCCCGCCCGCGGGCGGCGGTATCACGCCGTCGATGTCGTGCTCGCGCATGACGCAGTCGTATTGCAGGGACTCGATGATCGGGACGGCCAGGCTGCGCGGGATCGGGGTCACGAGGTTGACCCACTGCGAGGCGAGCCAGGGCGTGAAGACCGGCAGCGCGGCGATCGGCCGCTGCGGGAGGCCCGCCTCCACGGCGTAGCCGTTCATCATCTGGCCGTAGCGCAGGATGTCCGGGCCGCCCACGTCGAACGCCCGCGACACCGCGGGCGGAAGCTCTGCGGCCTCCAGCAGGTAGTGCAGCACGTCGCGGATCGCGATCGGCTGGATGCGGTTGCGCACCCAGCGCGGCGCCGGCATGTAGGGCAGGACCTCGGTCAACTGGCGGATCATCTCGAACGACGCCGAGCCGGAGCCGATCACCACGCCGGCCTGCAGCACGATGGTGGGCACGCCCGAGTCGAGGAGGATGCGGCCGACCGCCACCCTCGAGCGCAGGTGCCGCGAGAGCGGTCCGTCCGGGTGCAGCGCGCCGAGGTAGACGATCCGGCGCACGCCGGCCACGCGCGCCGCCTCGGCCACCGTGCGGGCGGCCGACGACTCCTCGTCCTCGAAGTCGCCGCGGGCCCGCATGGAGTGCACCAGGTAGTAGACGACATCCATCCCGGCCACCGCCCGGGCCATCGACTCCGCGTCGCCGAGATCGCCGCGGACGATCTCCACCTGGTCGGCCCAGGGCACGTCCGCCAGCTTCTGCGGCGAGCGTGCCAGCACACGGACGGTGTGGCCGCGCGCGAGGAGCCGCGGGACGAGCCTCCCGCCCACGTACCCGGTGGCTCCGGTCACCAGCACACGCAGCGGGGTCATGCGCCGACCTTACGCCGCACCCGGCGAGCCGCAACCGCGACGGTGGGCGGGAGGGCTCCCGCGTCCCTTATTCTTCTCACATGGGCAAGCTCGTATACGGCGGGACCACGGAGATCGGCTTCGAGGACCGCGTCCTGGCACACCTGCAGATCGTCATCGGTCTGAAGCTGCGGCGCAAGGAGGGGTTCTTCTTCTCCTGGCGCGACGAGCAGGGCGTCGGCGACGGGCGGAGCGCCATCTGGATCGACCCGGCGGTGCCCCTGCTCTTCCGGTACAGCGGCGGCCGCCACCCCAAGATCAACAAGGTGTGGCTGGAGCAGCTCACGATCTCGTCGAACAGCGCCGCCGGCCTGCAGCTCACGGAGGAGATCGGCGCGCTCGGCGCGGACGAGGTGGACGCCGACTCGTTCCCCGGCCGCTAGACAACGTCCGGGCGCTGAACGCCCGGCCCTGAACGCGAGAACCCCGCGCTCCTCAGAGCACGGGGTTCCGTCGTCTCGCGCACCGATCAGCGGAGGTACTCCAGCAGCTCGGGGCAGCGCAGGCGCTTGAGACTGCGCGTCTCGAGCTGGCGGACGCGCTCGCGGGTGATGCCGTAGACCTCGCCCACCTCGTCCAGGGTCATCGGCTTCTGCCCGTCGAGGCCGAAGCGCATGCGGACCACCTTGGCGTCGCGCGGCGGGAGCTCGCGCAGGCGCTCCTCCAGGTCGCGGTGGCGGAAGACCACCTCGACCGCCTCGGGCGGGCCCGGGAAGTCGTCGTCCTCGATCAGGTCGCCCAGCTCGGCGCCCTCGTTCTCACCGACCGGCACGGCCAGGGAGACGGTCTCCGAATCGCTCATCTGGAGCTTGTGCACCTCCGCCTCGGTGAGGTTGGCCGCCTCGGCCATCTCCTCGAGGGTGGGCGTGCGGCCGAGCTCGCCGCCGAGGTCGCGGCGGATGCGGTCGAGCTTGTCGATCTTCTCCACGGTGTGCACCGGGATGCGGATCATGCGCGCGGTGTCCGCGATGCCGCGGAGGATGGACTGGCGGATCCACCAGGTCGCGTAGGTCGAGAACTTGTTGCCGGTGCGGTAGTCGAACTTCTCGACCGCGCGCACCAGGCCCAGGTTGCCCTCCTGGATCAGGTCCATCACGGGCAGGCCGCGGCCGGAGTAGCGCTTGGCGATGCTGACCACCAGGCGGAGGTTCGCCTCGATGAAGCGCTCGAAGGCGCGCTTGCCGTCGTCGGCCAGGTACTGGAGTTCGCGCTTCTCGCGCGGGGTCAGGCCCGGGCGGGTGGCCAGGCGGTCGCCCGCGAGCACTCCCACCTCGATGCGCTTGGCGAGCGCGACCTCTTCATCGGCGGTCAGCAGCCGCGTCCGCCCGATGGAGTTCAGGTAATCGCGTACCGGGTCGCTGGTCACTTCGAGCACAGTCATCGTGTCATCCCATCAGCTCGTACTGTCGTGCGTTGCCTCGGTTGTTCGGCGTCGCGGCGACCGGTGTCGGCCGATCCCCGCACACTCAGACTAGGCGGGAGGCGGTATCCCCCAACAAGGGGTTGACAGTCGCCTTGCGCATGCGCTAGCCGATTTGCGCATGCTCCTGGATGCGTCGATTGTCAAGGTGCTTTCAGCGGATCCGCACCGATCGTACGGTCTCCTGCGTGAGTGCACATGAACGGAACACCCAAGCCCCGACGCTGTCGACGATCCGCACACTGATCCCGGCCCGCATGGACCGGCTCCCCTGGTCCCGCTTCCACTGGCTCGTGGTGCTCGGGCTCGGCACGGTGTGGGTGCTGGACGGGCTCGAGGTCACCATCGTGGGCGCGATCGGAAGCCGCCTGACCGAGCCCGACAGCGGCCTCGGGCTGACGACCGCCCAGGTCGGCCTCGCCGCCGCGATCTACGTCGCCGGCGCGTGCGTCGGTTCGCTGGTCTTCGGCTATCTGACCGATCGGTTCGGGCGGAAGAAGCTGTTCATCCTCACCCTCGGCCTCTACCTGGTGGCGACCGTGCTCACGGCGTTCTCGTTCACCCCGTGGATGTTCTTCATCTTCCGCTTCTTCACCGGCGCCGGCATCGGCGGAGAGTACGCCGCGATCAACTCGGCGATCGACGAGCTCATCCCCGCTCGCCGCCGAGGCCTCGTCGACCTCGCGATCAACGGCTCGTACTGGCTCGGCACCGCGTTCGGCGCGATCCTGACGGTCTTCCTGCTGAACGAGCAGCTGTTCGCCGCCGACATCGGCTGGCGCATCGCGTTCGGGCTGGGCGCCGTGCTCGGCCTCGTGATCCTGCTGGTGCGCCGCAACGTGCCGGAGTCCCCGCGCTGGATGTTCATCCACGGCCGCGACGAGGACGCCGAGGAGCTGGTGGACGGCATCGAGCGCGACATCGAGAAGGAGCAGGGCGAGGCACTCCCCCGGGTCGACGACGACAAGGCGATCGAGATCCACCAGCGCCGCTCCACCGGGTTCGGCGAGATCGTCCGCACGGCCGTGACGCGGTACCCGAAGCGGTTCGTGCTCGGGCTGTCGCTGTTCATCGGCCAGGCCTTCCTCTACAACGCCGTGTTCTTCACCTACTCGCTGGTGCTGACCAAGCTGCTGGGCGTGCCCGACGACGTCGCGCCCTGGGCGCTCGTGCCGATCGCGATCGGCAACTTCCTCGGCCCGCTGCTGCTCGGCCACCTCTTCGACTCGGTCGGCCGCCGCGTGATGATCACCACCTCCTACATCGGCAGCGGCGTGCTGCTGGTCGGCACCGCCCTGCTCTTCGACGCCGGCGTGCTCGACGCGTTCTGGCTCACCGCGTGCTGGATGGTCGTGTTCTTCTTCGCCTCCGCCGGCGCGAGCAGCGCCTACCTCACCGTGAGCGAGATCTTCCCGATGGAGACGCGGGCCATGTCGATCGCGTTCTTCTACGCCGTCGGCACCGGCCTCGGCGGCATCATCGGCCCGATCCTGTTCGGGAACCTGATCGAGGGCGGCATCCACTCGGTCGTCCTCGGCTACTACCTCGGCGCCGGGCTGATGATCGGGGCGGGCCTGGTGGAGCTGTTCCTCGGCATCAACGCGGAGGGACGCTCGCTCGAGGACATCGCCGCCCCGCTCTCCTCCGAGACGCCTGCGCAGCGGGTCCGCGACTAGCGGCCCCGCGCGCAGCTGGTCGCGGGTATCAGTCCGCGAGCAGCTCGAGCAGTGCGGACTCGGCCGCCCGGCCGCCCGAGGTGTCGATCACCTCGCCCTGCCGGTAGCGGTCGAACACGCGCGGGTCGATGTAGCTGTTGCGAGCGATCGCCGGGGTGTTGCCGAGCGCGGCCGCCGCCTCGTTGACCGCGGCGGCCACCCGCTTCTTGCGGCGCGACTCCACGTCGCTCGTGCCCAGAGCGGCGAGCGCCTCGGCCGCGACGATGGTGCCGTGCAGCGTGCGGAAGTCCTTCGCGGTGAACTCGCCGCGCGTCTGCCGGCGGATGTACTCGTTGAGCGAGGCGGGCCGGATGGTGTGCCAGGTGCCGTCCTTCCAGGACAGCAGCCGGGAGCGCTGCCCGCGCAGCGCCTGGATCTGCGTCAACAGCTCGGCGAGGTCGGCGTCCACGATGGTGCTCGTCCACTTCTGGGCGGACTTCGCCGGGAAGGTCAGGGTGATCTCGTCGCCGTCGATGCGGGCGTGCCGGCAGAGCAGGGTGGTGAGCCCCCGGCTGCCGTTGGCGTGGAGGTACTCCTCGCTGCCGATCCGCACGCTCCCGAGGTCGATGATGCGGAAGGCCGCGGCGAGGATGCGGTCGCGTCCGAAGCCCTCCTCCCGCAGGTCCATGGTGACCTTGCGGCGGGCGGAGGGGAGGGTCTCGGCGAGCTGGGCCGCGCGCTCGAACTTGACGCGGTCCTGGTGGAGCCGCCAGGAGTCGTGGTACCGGTACTGCCGCCGCCCGGCCTGGTCGGTTCCGACGGCCTGGATGTGACCGCGGGCATCCGGCGAGATCCAGACGTCCTCCCAGGCGGGCGGGATGACGAGCGAGCGGATGCGTTCGAGCTCGCGCTCGTCGACGATGGGGTTACCCGCCTCGTCCTCGTAGACCGGACCCTTTTTGCTCGTGCGACGGTGGTATCCCGGACCCGAGGGGTCGCTTCGGCGCAGGCGCGTCACGCGGGCTTCTTGGTCTTCCGCGCGGGCGCCTTCTTGGCGGGCGACTTCTTCGCCGGGGCCTTCTCGCCCGAGGAGGACGAGGAGGACGACGTCGAGGAGTCCTTGCCGGACCGGCTGCGCTCGACGCTGCGCTGGAGCGCCTCCATCAGGTCGATGACCTCGCCGCCGCCCTTCGCCTTCTCGGTCTCCTCGCCGAAGGTCTCGGCGGTGTCGATGCTCTCGCCCTGCTCGAGTTTGGCGTCGATCAGCCGTCGCAGCTCCTCCTGGTACTCGTCGGTGAACTTCTCGGGCTCGAAGTCGCCGGCGAAGGACTCCATCAGCGCGGCCGACAGCTTCAGCTCGCGGTCGGTGATGCGCGGGCTGGTGTCGAGGGCCGGGAAGTCGGCCTCCCGGATCTCGTCGTGCCACAGCATGGTCTGCAGGACGAGGACGTTGCCCCGTACGCGCAACGCCCCCAGGCGCGTCTTCTGCCGGAGCGCGAAGTTCACGATCGCCGTGCGGTCCTCGTCCTCCAGCGTCTTGCGCAGCAGGGCGTACGCCTTGAGCGACTTGGAGTCCGGCTCGAGGTAGTAGCTGCGATCCAGCATCATCGGGTCGATCTGCTCGTTGGGCACGAACTCCACCACGTCGATCTCGCGGCTGCGCTCGGCCGGAAGCGACGCCAGATCGTCGGGCGTCAGGATGACCGTCCGCTCGCCGTCGTCGTACGCCTTGGCGATGTGCTCGTACGGGATCACCTTGCCGTCGATCTCGCACCGCCGCTGGTAGCGGATGCGCCCGCCGTCGGCGTCGTGCACCTGGTGCAGCGAGACGTCGTGGTCCTCCGTCGCGGAGTAGACCTTCACCGGCACGTTGACCAGCCCGAAGGTGATCGCGCCCGTCCATATGGCCCTCATGCGCTCTATGGTGTCCGCGGACCGGTCCGATTTCAACCAGTGATCGAAGGATGCTGCGCGGCGTACGGTTGGCGCATGGCTGCGGAGGACACCGAGACCGTCTCGCTCGACGGGCACCGGCTGAAGCTCACGAACCTCGACAAGGTGCTGTACCCGGAGACCGGGACCACCAAGGCGGACGTGATCGGCTACTACCACGCGATCGCCGAGGTGATGATCCCGCACGCCCGCGACCGCATCGCGACGCGCAAGCGCTGGGTGCACGGGGTGGGGACGCCAGAGCATCCGGGCGAGGTGTTCTTCCAGAAGAACCTGGACCCCGCCTCCACCCCGGGCTGGGTGAAGCAGCGGACCATCACGCACAAGACCAGCACCAACACCTACCCGCTGGTGAACGACCGCGCGACCCTGGTGTGGCTCGCGCAGATCGCGTCGCTCGAGATCCACGTGCCGCAGTGGCGCGTGGGGCGCGGCGAGCAGCGCCGCAACCCCGACCGGATGGTGCTGGACCTGGACCCCGGTGAGGGCGTCACCCTGGCGGACTGCGCGGAGGTGGCCCGGCTGGCGCGCGCCATCCTGAGCGGGATGGGGCTGGAGCCGCTGCCCGTCACGAGCGGCTCGAAGGGCATCCACCTCTACACCCCGCTGGACGGCTCGCAGTCCAGCGACCAGGTGTCGGCCGTCGCGCACGAGCTGGCGCGCGCGCTGGAGGCGGACCATCCCGACCTCGTGGTGAGCGACATGAAGAAGTCGCTCCGCGCGGGCAAGGTGCTGGTCGACTGGAGCCAGAACAACGGCGCGAAGACAACCATCGCGCCGTACTCGCTGCGCGGACGGTTCCAGCCCACCGTCGCGGCGCCGCGCACCTGGGAAGAACTGGAGCACGAGGACCTGCGGCATCTCGAGTTCCACGAGGTGCTCGACCGCGTGCGCGAGCGCGGCGATCTGCTGGCCCCGCTCTCCGCGGCCGCCGGCACGGACGACGCCGGGCACCCCGACGCCGACCGGCTGCCCGGGTCGGACGGGGACCGGCTGACCACGTACCGCGCCAAGCGCGACGCGACCAAGACCCCCGAGCCGGTCCCGGCGGTGAGCCCGGACGCGGTCGACGGCCGGTCGTTCGTCATCCAGGAGCACCACGCCCGCCGACTGCACTGGGACTTCCGGCTCCAGCACGACGGCGTGCTCGTGAGCTGGGCGCTCCCGAAGGGCCCCCCGGTCGACCCGAAGCAGAACCACCTCGCGGTGCACGTCGAGGACCACCCGCTCGAGTACGGGACGTTCGAGGGCGACATCCCGCACGGCGAATACGGGGCCGGCCACGTCGACATCTGGGACCACGGCGAGTTCGAGCTCGAGAAGTGGCGGGACGGCGAGGTGATCGCGACGCTGCACGGCCAGCCCGACGGCGGCCTGGGCGGGGAGCCGCGGAAGTTCGCGCTGATCCGCACCGGGCGGGACGGCGACGAGAAGAACTGGCTGATCCACCTGATGGTGGAGGGGACGGACGGGAAGGCCGCAGCGAAGAAGGCGCCCTCGGCGAAGAAGGCGGCTCCGGCGAAGGAGGCGGCCGCGCCGGCGACCGCGCGCACCCCCGGGCCGGCGATCGCCGAGCGGCCCGTCTCCCCGATGCTCGCCACGCTCGGCTCGGAGAAGGACGTGGACGACGAGGACGACTGGGCGTTCGAGATGAAGTGGGACGGCATCCGTGCCGTCGCGGTCGTGCGGGACGGGCGGCTGCGCCTGACGACCCGCAACGGCAACGACGTCACCGCGACCTACCCCGACCTCGGCGGCCTGATCGGCCTCGCGGGCGGGCACGATCTCGTGGTCGACGGGGAGATCGTGACCCTCACCCCGCGCGGCCGCCCCGACTTCGGACTGCTGCAGACCCGCATGGGCCTCACCCGCGCGGCCGAGGTCGCCGCCGCCGCCGAACGCGCGCCGGCGCACTACTTCGTGTTCGACATCCTGGAGCTCGACGGCGACGACCTTCGCCGGGAGCCGTACGACGAGCGCCGCGCGATCCTCCAGCGCACGCTCACCCCGCCCGGCGGCGACCCCATCCAGGTGCCCCCGGCGTTCGCGGGCGACCTGGCGCACGCGGTGAACTCCTCCCGCGAGCTGGGGCTGGAGGGTGTGATGGCGAAGCGCCGCGACAGCACCTACACGACAGGCCGCCGGTCGCGCTCCTGGATCAAGATCAAGCACCATCTGGCGCAGGAGGTCGTGATCGGCGGCTGGACGCTCGGCACCGGTCGGCGCGCGGGCACGCTCGGTGCTCTGCTGCTCGGCATTCCTGACGGGGACGCGCTGCGGTACGTCGGCAAGGTGGGCACCGGCTTCTCGGACGCGGACCTCGACCGCCTGGCCGCGCTCCTGTCCGCCCACCCGCGCAAGACGAGCCCGTTCGACGCGGTGCCGAGCGCCGATGCGCGCGACGTCAACTGGGTGCGCCCCGAACACGTCGGCGAGGTCGAGTTCGCCGAGTGGACGGGGACCGACCGGCTGCGACAGCCCTCCTGGCGGGGGCTCCGCCCGGACAAGTCGCCGGACGAGGTGGTGCGCGAGGGCTGACGGGCCTAGCGCGGCTCAGCCGGGGAGTACACCGCCAGCGCGGCGGGCAGCAGGCGGAGTCGTAGCCGATCGTCCGGGCCGGGGATGCGCGGGCTCGTCTCCCCGTCGTGCGCGTAGCCGGGATCGCCCCCGACCGGGAGCAGCTCGACCTCCGGCACCAGGCGGGCGTCGATGACGGGCGGGCCCTGCAGGAACGGCAGCCGGGCGACGAAGGCGTCGCGCCGGCCGCCGAGGACCAGGGCGAGGGCCCCGCTCGTGCGGGGCCTCCGGCGGGCCGAGAGGATGCGGAGGTCGAGGACGCCGTCGTCCATGCGGCGCCGCTCGATCGGCGCCGCGGCCACCGGGTAGTACCGGTCGACGCCGCCGAAGACCGTCCACACGGCCTGGCGGCGACCGTCGATCTCGAGCGTGACGGGTTCGCTCCGGCGCACGATCCGGATGGCTGCGATCAGCGCAGCGAGCGGCTTGCCCCACCGGTCCTCGAACTTCTCGCGTTCGGCGACGAACTCCGGATAGATGCCGACGGAGAAGGTGTTGAGCACCGTCCGCGTCGTGCCGTCGGCGAAGCCGAGCTCCGCGACGTCCACCCGGCGCCCCTCCCCCGCGGCGAGCGCCGCCAGGCCGACCTCGAGGTCGTCGACCGCGATGCCGCCCGCGAAGTGGTTGAAGGTGCCGCCGGGAAGCACGAGCAACGGCAGGTCCGCCCGGCGCGCTTCGTGGGCGACGGCGGCGACCGTCCCGTCGCCGCCGACCACGCCGAGCACGACCGGCGGGTCCGGCCCGTCCAGCCGCTGCCGGATGAGCGCGGCGATGTCGTCGTGCTCGGTCAGCACG
>JAEWDJ010000089.1 GCA_023390155.1 Actinomycetes bacterium
CTACCTCACCGGCGTCGCCCGGCTGCGGCGGCGCGGGCACCGCTGGCCGGCCAGGCTCACGGCCGCCTTCCTCCTGCTCGGGCTCGGCTCGTACGCCGTGATCTCCTTCGGCTTCCTCGGCGCATACAGCACGGAGCTGCGCTGGGCGTTCACGACGCGGATCGCCCTGCTCCTGTTCGTGGTGCCCGGGCTCATGAGCCTCGGCCGGCCGATCGCGCTCGCCCGAGCGGCGCTGAACGCTCCGGGTCGGCGCCGTACGGAGCGGTTCCTCGCGTCGCGGCCGGTGCGCATGTTCGGCAACGCGATGTTCGCGCCGGTGTTCGCGTGCGCCGTGTTCCTGATCTTCCTGACGCCCGTGGCGGCCGTGCTGCGCGGCTCGAGCTGGTCGGAGTGGACGGTCTCGGTGCTCGTGCCGGTGGCGGGGATGCTGCTCGTGCTGCCGATCGCGGCCCACGAGGTGGTGCGCACCGGGTTCTTCGTCACCGTGGAGTTCCTGCTCGCGTTCGTGGAGCTGCTGCTCGACGCCATCCCGGGCCTGCTGCTGCGGCTGAACGACAGCGTGCTGGACGGCGCCGCGCGGGTGGCCGGGCGCATGCCGTTCTGGTTCCCCTCGGCGCTGCACGACCAGCATCTCTCCGGCGACCTGCTGTGGTTCATCGCCGAGATCGCGGACGTGCCCGTCCTCGTCATCCTGTTCGTGCGGTGGATGCGCCTCGACCGTCGCGAGGCCAAGCGCCTCGACGACCTCACCGACGCCGAGATGGCCGCCCTCACCCGGGCCCACCTCTCCCGCCGCGGCTGACCCCCAACCGCCGAGTACGCGGAGAACCCGTGTACTCGGCGGTTACTTGACCAGGGGGAAGAGGATGGTCTCGCGGATGCCGAGGCCGGTGATCGCCATGAGGAGGCGGTCGATGCCCATGCCCATGCCACCCGTGGGGGGCATGCCGAACTCGAGGGCGCGGAGGAACTCCTCGTCGAGGCGCATGGCCTCGTTGTCGCCGGCGGCCGCGAGCTTCGCCTGCTCGACGAAGCGCTCGCGCTGAACGACCGGGTCGACGAGCTCGGAGTAGCCGGTCGCCAGCTCGAAGCCGCGCGTGTAGAGGTCCCACTTCTCGACCACGCCCTCGCGCGAGCGGTGGGCGCGCACGAGCGGGCTGGTGTCGACGGGGAAGTCCATCACGAACGTCGGGCGCACGAGGTCGCCCTTCACGTGGTGCTCCCACAGCTCCTCGACGTACTTGCCGGCGAGCGGGTGCTCGATCTCGATGCCGGCGTCGGCCGCGAGCTCGCGCAGGCGCGCGATCGGGGTCTCGGGCGTGATCTCCTCGCCGATGGCCTCCGACAGGCTGTCGTACATCCGGATGCGGTCCCACTCGCCGCCGAGGTCGTACTCGGTGCCGTCGGCCCAGGTGACGACGTGGGAGCCGGAGACGGCCTCCGCGGCGTTCTGGATCAGCGTCTGGGTCAGGTCGGCGATGGAGTTGTAGTCGCCATACGCCTGGTAGGCCTCGAGCATCGCGAACTCGGGCGAGTGGGTGGAGTCGGCGCCTTCGTTGCGGAAGTTGCGGTTGATCTCGAAGACGTGGTCGATGCCGCCGACGACCGCGCGCTTGAGGTAGAGCTCCGGCGCGATGCGCAGGTAGAGCTCGGTGTCGAACGCGTTGGAGTGCGTGACGAACGGACGCGCCGACGCGCCGCCGTGGATGACCTGGAGCATCGGGGTCTCGACCTCGGTGAAGCCGCGCTCGGCGAAGGTCGCCCGCAGGCTCGCGACGGCCTTGGCGCGGTCGAGCACGTTCTTGCGGGCCTGCTCGCGCGCGATCAGGTCGAGGTAGCGGGAGCGCACCCGCGTCTCCTCGCTGAGCTCGTTGTGGAGGTTCGGCAGCGGCAGGAGGGCCTTGGACGCGATCTCCCACGCGGTGACCATGATCGACAGCTCGCCGCGGCGGCTCGAGGCGACCTCGCCGGTGACGAAGACGTGGTCGCCGAGGTCGACCAACTCCTTCCAGCGCGTCAGCGACTCCTCGCCGACGGCGGCGAGCGACACCATCGCCTGGATGCGCGTCCCGTCGCCCGACTGCAGCACCGCGAAGCAGAGCTTGCCGGTGTTGCGGAGGTGCACGACGCGCCCTGCGACCCCGACGGTCTCGCCCGACGCCTCGTCGGCGGCCAGGTGACCCCAGGCCGCGCGGACCTCGGGAATGGTCGTGGTGACCGGGACGCCCACCGGATACGCGCCCCCCGCGGCCGACTCCGCCTGGGCGATCAGCCGCTCGCGCTTGCCGAGCCGCACGGCCTTCTGCTCGCTGATCTCGTCGTCGGTGAGCTCGGCCTGGGGGGTGGGCGCGTCGGTCATCGGTGTGTCTTCCGTTCGGCGGTGGTCGTCGTGCTGCTCGGTCGTGCTGGTGCTGCTCGTGCTGCTACTGCTCGGGGATCGTGATGCGCCGGTTGTCGATGAGGCGCGTCGTGCCCACACGGGCGGCGACGAGCATCAGCGCGGGACCGTGGTGGCCCGGAGCCGCCTCGTGGAACGAGGCCGGGTCGACGATCACGAGATAGTCCAGCTTAACGGCTGGCTCCGCGTCGACGCGCGAGCGGGCCGCGGCCAGCCCGGCCTCCACACCGCCCTCCGCGCCCTCCGCGGCTTCGGCGCCGGCGGCGAGCGCCTGTGACAGCGTGACGGCGACGGCGCGGCCGTCGGGGTCGAGGAAGCGGTTGCGGCTCGAGAGGGCGAGGCCGTCCTCCTCGCGCACGGTGTCGACGACGACGAGGGACAGCGGGAGGTTCAGGTCGTCGATCATCCGCCCGACGAGGTGCACCTGCTGGGCGTCCTTCTGGCCGAAGA
>JAEWDJ010000231.1 GCA_023390155.1 Actinomycetes bacterium
CCGCTCGACGTCGACGTCGAGCACGCCGGTCAGGTCCTCGAGGTCGAGCAGGACGCCCGGGGCCGCCGAGATGGCGGTGAAGCTGTGCCCGGCCCCGATCGCCTTGACGCGCATCCCCTGCTTGGCCGCCGCGGCGACCGCGCGCTGCGCCGCCTCCGGGCTCGAGGGTCGCTCGATGCGCTGCGGGCGGATGGACTCGCTGCGGCCCCAGTTGCGCCAGACGCCGGTGCGCGCGTCGACGGCCGTCACAGGAACACCTTCCCCTCGCCGCGGTACCCGGGCGTGGTGCCCACCACGGCGGCGCGGCCGTCGACCAGGTCGACGAGGTGGAAGTCGTCGACGTGCTCGCTCAGCTCGCCCGACTTGGTGTGGCGCAGCCAGACCCGGTCGCCGATCCGCAGCACACCCGCGGCGGCGCCCGTGAGCGGGGTCTGCACCTCCCCCGCCATCTCGCGGTCGACCATGCTGAGCCCGGTCGGCCAGACGATCTTGGGCATGCGGTCCTCTCCGGGCGGGCCGGAGGCGATCCAGCCGCCGCCGAGCAGCGTCGCGATGCCCGGGCCCGGCCGGCGCACGACCGAGAGGGCGAAGGAGGCCGCGGGCGCGGGACGGAAACTGCGGTACGTGTCGAACAGGTGCCCGCCGAAGAGGCCGCTGCCGGCCGCGATCTCGGTCACCGCGTCGTCGGCGCCGGTGAACTCGAGCGAGCCGGTCCCGCCGCCGTTGACGAACTCCAGGTCGGCGATCGCGCGGACCGCGGCGACGGCCTCGGCGCGCCGGGCGAGCAGCTCCTCCCGCGAGTTCTTCTGCATCCAGCGGAGGGTCGCAGCCCAGGCCGGACGCCCGGCCGGGTTGTCGCCCTGGCCGGCGATCTGCGCCTCGTAACCCATCATCCCCACGAGGTCGAAGCCGGGGCGGCGCACGATCTCCTCCGCGACCGCCCGCACCTGCTCGGCGGTGTGCAACGGCGAACGGTAGACGCCGATGTGGCCGAGCACGGGCGCATCCCACGACGAGTCGAGCTCCAGGCAGACGCGGATGGACGCGCGTCCGGCGGGCGGGACGACGGCGTCGATCAGATCGAGGTGCGCGATCGAGTCGACCATGAGGGTGACGCGGGAGGCCAGCTCGGGCGAGCCGGCGAGCCGGGCGATGGCCGCGCGGTCGGCCGTCGGATAGCCGACGACGACATCCTCGATCGGCAGGTGCTCGGCGTCGCCCTCGGCGAGCCAGAGCGCCTCGGGAAGCGTGTACGCGAGCACACCCGCGTAGCCCGGCAGCGCCAGGACGGCGTCGAGCACCGAGCGCACACGCACCGATTTCGAGGCGACCCGGATCGGCTTGCCGTTCGCGCGGCGCAGCATGTCGTGCGCGTTGTGCCGCAGCGCCGGGAGGTGCAGCACGGCGAGCGCGGGGTCGAGCCGAGCGGTGGCCGCCGAGAGCGACGGCCAGAACACGTCCGGCGTCGTCCAGGTGCGCTCGGCGGGGGTGGGCGGGGTGGTCAGATCCATCATCAGCGCACCGCTTTCACTCGGGCGACCGCGAGCGCACCCGCGAACGCGAACAGTCCGGACAGGATGAACAGGCCCATGAAGCCGCCGAGCGCGGCCACGATGCCGGCGCCGAGCAGGGGCGCCATCGCCTGCGGGACGGCGGTGGCGATGTTCATGATCCCGAGGTCTTTGCCGCGGCTCTCGGGGTCGGGCAGCACCTGAGTGGCGAGCGCCTGGTCGACGGAGAGGAAGCAGCCGTAGCCGAGGCCGAGGAGGCCGGCGGCGACCATCGCGGCCGAGAGCTCCGGGACGAAGGCGAGCAGCAGTGCGGCGACGCCCTGGATGGCGGCCGAGAGGAACACGAAAGCCTTGCGCTTGCCGAGCCGGTCAGACAGCCGCCCGAACACGAGCGAGGCCACGATGACGAACACCATGTAGATGAGGATCAGGATGAGCAGGTCGTCGTCGGCGTCCGGATCCTTCAGCCCGAACTCCAGGAAGTAGAGCAGCAGCGACGTCCCGAACGCGTTGCCGAAGTTCACCAGGATGCGGCTGAGCAGCGTCCAGCCGAAGTCCGGGTGCTCGCGCGGGCTGATCCAGAGCCCCTCGATCACGCCGCGCGCCGTCATCGGCTGGCGCAGCTCCTTGGGGAGCACGGCATCCGGCAGGAAGAGGAACGGCAGCACGAGCAGCACCAGGAGCACCGCCATCGCGGCGTAGCCGACGACCGCACCGACGAAGACGTAGGTGACGAGCGAGACGCCGAGGATGATGCCGATGGCCTGCGGCGCGCTGATCCAGCCGGAGACGTACCCCCGCTGGTCGACGGGCACTTGGTCGCTGATGGTCGCCGTGAGCGCCGCCGTCAGCACGCAGAACCCGGTCAGGGCGAGCGACCAGAAGACGCCGATGCCGACGATCGTCGTCTGCAGGCCGAGCAGCACGAGCGACACCGCGAAGAGGAGCGCGCCGCCCGCCATCCACGGCCGCCTCCGCCCGAACCGGCTGGTGGTGCGGTCGGAGAGGGCGCCCGTCAGCGGGTAGGCGACGATCGCGCAGACGCCCGAGATGCCCGAGATCACGCCGAAGACGACGACGTTGTCGACCCAGTAGGTGGTGTTCAGTTGGGTCTGCACCTGATCGGGCAGCAGCTTCTGAATGGGCGCGAGCTGCGCCATCCACACGCCGAGCCAGGCGACCGCGAACAGCGCGATCCAGCGGCCGGGCACCCGGCGGGTGGGTTCGGCGTAGACCGCCGGGGTGGACGTCTCGGTCATCGGGCACCTGCGTTCGGGAGGAGGGAGGAGGGAGGTGACGCGGGTGGAGCGGAGGGAGCGGTTGCGGGAGGAGAGGTTGTGGATGATGCGGGCACGGGCACGGCGAGCGCCGCCAGCGCGCCCGCCGCGAAGTCGATGGTGGCCGCCGCGGCCGCGTCGTCGCGGGTGGCGAGCCAGGCGACGGTGAGCCCGTCGGTCAGGGTCACGAGCAGACGTGCGACCTCGGGCAGCGGGAGCGCCCACTCCCGGCCCGTCAGCCGAGCCGCATCGCGCGCGGCCCGCTCGGCGAGGTCGTAGTAGCGGTCGTACTGGCGGCGGGCGAGGTCGGCGAAGCCCGGTTCGCGCAGCGCCCACTGGGTCAGCTCGAACATCGCCTTCTCCCGGTCGGGGTCGGCGCGCACGCCGTCGAAGTAGTGCTGGAGGCCGCTGCGGACGGCCTCGCGCAGATTTGCCGGCGCGGGGTCGAACGCGGGGGCGAGGTCCGACTGCTCGCCGGCCACCGCGGTCTCGATGAGCTCGGCCATCAGCTCGTCGCGGGAGGCGAAGACGTAGTGGAAGCTCGCCAGCGGCATCCCGGCCTCGGCGACGATCCGGCGGGTGGTGGCGGCGGCGACGCCGTCCCGGGCGACCACGCGGAGGGCGGCCTGGACGAGGGCGGTGCGACGAGCGGCGGGGGCGATGCGCGTCATCGAAGTCTCCTCGTGATGCCCCGCGCGACGGTGCGCGGGAAAAGTGGGACGGTTGACCCAGATGTCAGTATGCCCCAAATCCGGCCCGGGAGTTTGACTTCGACCCGCCCGGACCCCTGGAATGGGGTGGAATGCGGGTGTTCTTGTCAGACGTTTCTCCTCCAGTCCGGTCGCGGGGGTCGGCCGGACTGCGTCGTGCTGCGCTCGCCACCGCGACCACCGTCGTGG